>CBFDBN010000106.1:0-9707 GCA_965603055.1 uncultured bacterium
CGTGGAGCGGAATTTTTTAATAAGACAAAAACAAGGTCCGACGTCTTTTTGTCGGGAAGTGATCTAAGGCTTTGTGATGGAAGATTTTCTAACATGCTGGGCTTCGTGCTATTTTACGTTGCTAAGCCCACAATTCGAGGGCAGGCCGTTTTTCAAATTGCGCATCAAAAGATGATCAATGCTCCTGCCTTCTGATACAATTTAAAATAAGACAAAAACATGGTTTTGCGTTTTTTGCAAAACGATGTTTTTGATCCTTCGGTAAATATCGGTGACAGCCAATTCGTGAATTGTCTCTGCCAGGGCATGATGTCGGAAAACTTTCTTCCCGCTGGGCTTCTTGCTATTTTCCGACATGATGCCGTCCTTCATTCAAAGAAAATTACTTTTTGTCGGGAAGTGCTCTAAGGCTTTGTGATGGAAAATATTCTTACATATCAGCTTCTTGATGTTTTTGACATGATGCCGTCTGTTTTAAAAGTTCATAATTTTAAGGAATAGATATTGACTTTTTAAAAATTATTTTATAACTTAATATTAAATCAGATACATTGAATCACTTTTTCTGTAAATTAGATTTTAAAATAATCAATAAGAAAAAATTGATAAGTATACTCACTATTACCATTTACAGGGATAGACCAACCGTCCCCCTGGGGATGCTTCATGCACTATGCTCCATACCTGGCATAAATTATCCCTTGAACCGCGAGATTTTAGTGCTGACACGACAAAATACCAACGCCCCGATTTTTCCATCAACCAGCAATATCCCGAAGTAAATAGTAAATGGACTTATGACACCGATTATACCATCGTTTCAACGCCAGCGGTATGGCAAGATTACGTTGTTGTTGGGAATAGTGCCGGCCGGGTTTATGGTTTATTTTTAAAAAATTGAAAAAAGTAGTGGACTTTTCAGGCGAAAAGAAGTATATTTTCATTACCTGATATGGCTGGTTTTGTCGAGACAAAGTCTCTTATCTATCGGGATAAAGTTATTTTTGGCGCCTGGGATACTTATTTGTATGCCTTAAATAAAAAAGATGGTACGCTGGCATGGAAGTGGGCAAATGAGAATCCCGGTTTGTTGTATTCGCCCGCTGCCTGTCTGCCGGTTACTGTGAACGACAAAGGTTTTATCATCGCACCAGACCGTTTCATGACTGCTATCGATTCAAAAACCGGTGAGACAGTCTGGCGATCCAATGCTCATAAACTTCGTGAAACAATCGGCATTTCAGAAGATGGACAGAAAATCTATGCTCGGTGCATGGAAGATACGCTATTAGCATTTTCTTCAGATTCACAGTCGCAAGAATTAACTTGGGCGACTTCATGCGGCTATGGCTATGATATTGATGTTTGAAATGAAATAGTTCTTTGTTGTGAATTATAATATAACATGTGAAATCTTTGATTTTTTGGGATGAAATTTTTGGCTTGTAATTTCGTATTTGAAATTTGGAATTTGCAGTTCACTGCGCTATATTGAAACTTAATCATTCTTTTTAAGGAGGTTAAAAAATGCTAAAAAAATTTACCATTCTCATATTGCTGGTTTTAATAAAAGAGACTTTATTCGCCACCACACCCTTTACAGTGGAAAAAATAGAAATCATTAGTTTAAACGATCAATATTTAATTGCCGGCAAGTGGTCTCCAGATGGGAAGTACATCGCGGCTGCCGGTAAAAATTATGGTTCGATCTGGCTTTATCATGTTGCATCCGCGGAGTGGCAAAAATTAATCGAGGAAAACGGTGCTGGCTGGGATTTTGATTGGTCACCAGACAGTCGAAAAATTGCTTTTCGTGCTAATAAGTTCATAAAAAGAAGAAAACAGACAACGATAAAATATGTTGATATTATGACTGGAAAAACCGAAAAGACAGCCGATTATGGCAGGGATTTCAGCACTCCCAAATGGCTCACAGCGGATGTTTTGACTTTTATGCATAAAGAAAAGTTAAAGACTGTATCTATTTCAGAAACTGCATTGATGAAACCAGATTCTAGTTTCCAGCAGAAAAATGTCCCTTTATTTTCCAATAAAGGCTATTATATTGGCAAATCCAATCGAGAGCTTCAACTCTTGGAACCTTTGAAAGGTCAGACATTTAATGTCTCTTTCTCTCCAGATGGGAACACGATTCTTTTTGAAAAATCGGATGGAAAGATATATACCTGTCGGGAAAATGGTGATGAAGTCAAAGTGGTTGCTGAAGGAGAAATGCCAGCCTGGTCTCCCGACGGTAACTTTATTGTGTTTGCAACGCCGAAAGATGATGGATACAAAATTATTTCATCGGATATCTTTATTTGTGATGCCAACGGAAAAAATAAACAACAAATAACAAAGACCGAAGACGAATTGGAATTACGACCGCACTGGTCTCCGGATGGGAAGAACATTATTTATGATAGCGAAGGTAAAATACATTTAATAACTTTGAAGATGGAGTAAATGATGCGTAGATTGGTATTCATTTTATTAATATTTATGGCAACCGGTACTTACGCCCAGACAGATTTGTCCGGTCTGAAATTTTGCCTGGACCCTGGTCATGGCAATTATCCTCATGATAAGCCTTATGAAACACGGATAAACTTACGAGTTGCAAATTTCTTAAAGAGTTACCTGGAAGAATACGGCGCCTGGGTTATAATTACGCGTAAAGATTCGATAGAAAATCCCAGTTTGTCACAGCGTGACAGGATTGCAAATAACAATAATGTCGATTTTTTTCTCTCCATCCATCATAATGCTTTTCAAGGAAATGCCAACTATACAGTTATGCTCTATAAAGAAAGACCTAATGGCCAACCTGAATGGCCTGGGCAATCAGATGTGATGTGTGGTATTATGGCAAATTATTTACACCATTTTATATACACTACTGCTGGATATGTCCGTGGTGATTTATCCTTTATTGGTTTTAATTACGGAATACTAAGAGACCTTAATATGCCTGGTGTCCTAAGCGAAGCGTCCTTCTGGGATTACGTACCTGAAGTTCATCGATTAAATTCACTGGGATATTTAAAATTAGAAGCTTATGCACTTTTATATTCTTATTTAGAATATTATGGAGCGCCCAAAAAACCTTCCACTTTTGTAGAAGGAGTCGTGCGTGACGATGATGGTAATAATTTACCCGGCATTACGGTAACAATAACAAATGGAACAGATGAAATGGTATATGTCACCGATTCCCAGGACATCGGAGTTACCGCCCAAGATAATCGCTGGCCTGGTTTTCCTTATACAGAAGAAGTCCGAAATGGCATGTTTTTCTTTGAAAACTTTTCTCCTGGTTATGCGAAGATTATTCTGGAAGGAGCGGATTTTCTGAGTGATTCGATGAATGTTTTTGTGAGGGATACGACTTCTACCCGGATCAGTGCGATTAAACTGATTTCTACTCGTCCTCCTGTTGTGGTTTCCACCACACCGGCGGAAGGCGATACCAATTTCCCAGCCTGGGATGATATCATTATCAATTTCAGTAAAAAAATGAACCGGGCTTCTGTCGAAGCGGGATTTGTAATCAGCCCAACTAAAGATGGAGCAATCTCATGGGCAGATAATTATAAAAAGCTGAAATTTCGCCCCGATAGCCTGGAATTCGAGACAAATTATAAAATTACAATTGCTGGAACCGCAATAGATGCTTATGGATATACTTTTGATGGAAACGCCGATGGAACTGGTGGCGATGATTTTGAACTGAATTTTAAGACCGGACCTGAAGATATGGTACCACCAGAGATCGTTTCAGCCTATCCACCAACAGGTGCTTCCAATATCGAATCCCTACCGATTGTCAATATAACATTTAATGAACAGCTAAATCCTTCATCCCTTTACGAGGGTGTTGTTCGACTCGCAAAATATGGAAGCCAGGTAGCGGTCCCTGGAATTCTCCAACATTATGTCGTGGATGATCGAAGCGTTTTGTGCTTTTTCCCCTCAGAGCAACTTTTACTGAATCAGACTTATCTCACCAGAATTAATCCTGGCATAAAAGATCTTACCGGCAATGAGCAATTGTCAGCAAAAGCCTTTAGATTCAGGACTGTTGAACATCTTTATGAGATTTCGGTAATTGATAGCTTTGAAACTGATGTAACGAGCAACTGGTGGTCTCCGCAAACCAGTGGTAACACGATTGGAATTATCACTGATAGCACTGATATAAGCGTCAACAGCGACATTGTAAACCTGTTAACAGAAAGCAATGAATCCTTACAACTCAAATATGGCTGGAATACGGCCGCTAGTTCGTGGTTAATCCGCATGTATTTATCTGGTGGATCTCCGAAAAATGTTTGGTTCGATAATAGTTATATGTTGCAAGTGTATGTTTTTGGTGATGGTAGCGGCAATAAATTTCGGTTCTGTGTCGATGATAAGGTTCCAAACTATGCTGGCGAAAATCATGAAGTCAGTCCCTGGTACACCATTGACTGGATCGGTTGGAAGCTGGTGACATGGGATATGATGAACGATAGCACCGGTACCTGGATCGGGGACGGAAGCCTAGATGGGACGTTAGGTTTTGATAGTATTCAACTCACTTATGAGACAGGAAATTCAGTAAGTGGAACGCTATATTTTGATGACCTGAGATTATTAAAACAACTACCGGTTGGAGTGGACCAACAACAAGTAGCGTCTTTGCCCGGCACATTTACTCTGTATCAAAATTATCCCAATCCGTTCAATTCTGGGACAACAATCAGGTATCGTATATCAAGCGGTCAGCATCATATTGTCTTATTAGTTTATAATGTATTGGGGAAAAAGGTGAGAGCATTAATCAATGAAGAAACGCTCGCTGGTGAATATTTGGTCCAATGGGATGGAAAAGATGATAACGGGGAAGATGTTACCAGTGGAATCTACCTCTATAAATTATCCGCTGATGGATATTCTCACACAAGGTGGATGATTTTAGTGAAATAAAAGCGATAAGTACAAAAATTTTGAAATATTTTTTTGTATTCTATATTTACTTGGAAACAAATAACCAGTATGTTAGTAAAATGCTAACATACTGGAGGTAAGTAATATGCTTTTAAACTTGAGAAATTCAGCTTTAACTGAGGAATTTGATTACAATTTTCTCAAGCATGTACTTTATGAATACAAGAATCCACGTGTCAAGATAAACGATCTTCTGAAAAAGGAAAAAATTATCCGTGTAAAGAAAGGGCTGTACGTGTTTGGTTCGGAGCTTGCCCGGGAACCTTATTCGAAGGAGACATTAGCGAATTTAATATATGGGCCCTCATATATCTCTTTGGAATATGCTCTTTCTTTTTACGGACTAATTCCTGAACGTGTAGAGACGGTTACAAGTGTGACGAACAAGAGAAATAAGCTTTTTAGCACACCCCTGGGTGTTTTTTCATACAAATATATAAGTCCATCAATTTACTCTTATGGCATCACTCTTTATGAGATTGATAAGAATCATTCAATTTTGATAGCCACAAAGGAAAAGACTCTTTCAGATATGCTATATTTTGCGGATAAAATGACTGATCAAGCACAGATAAAAGAGTATCTATTTGAAAATTTGAGATTGGAAATGGGAGAGCTTATTGGATTGAATATGAGGAAAGTTAAGAAATTGGCTGCACATTATGGGCACAATGTAAATCTTTTTCATAAATTCATGGAAAGCATAAGATGAATGATGCCGTAAGGATAATGCTTGATCGGTATAATTGTAAAAGCATTAATGACTATGAAAATGCACTGAAAGAGATTATTCAAGAGATAGCTTTACTGGGACTCTGGCGCTCAAAATTTTTTGAAAAAGCCGCTTTTTATGGCGGATCTGCGTTAAGAATACTTTACGGATTAGATCGATTTTCTGAGGATATCGATTTTTCACTCTTGCAAACAGATAGGAGTTTTTCACTTGCAGATTATTGCAAGGCAGTTGAACAAGAATTGAAAAGTTTTGGATTTTCTGTAGTCGTTGAAAAGAAAGAGAAAAAGTTTGAAACAAATATTGATTCTGCCTTTATCAAAGCCGGGACATTAAAGAATATGATTATTATCGATATCCCGGAACCGGTGAGAAAAAAGATACATTCAGGAAAGATAATGAAGGTCAAGCTGGAGGTTGATAAAGAGCCTCCCGGTGGTTTTTGTACTGAAGCCAAATACATTTTACAGCCCATACCTTTTTCGGTTAATAGCTATACTCTACCACATCTTTTTGCTGGAAAAATGCATGCCATATTATGTAGGTCCTGGGGAAGGAGGGTGAAGGGACGCGACTGGTATGATCTTGTTTGGTATGTGGGTAGGGAGTTATCTGTCGGACTGAAACATCTGGAGAATAGAATGAAACAGACCGGGCATCTTGAGGCAAATGAATCTCTTACAGAAGAATTGATGAAGCAAAAACTTCGTGAAAAGATTAGTTCTACAGACTTCAATAATGCTAGAAAAGATGTTGAGAATCTGTTAAAAGATCCATCATCACTTGAACTCTGGTCAGAAGAATTCTTCAGGATTATTTGCGAGAAAATTAAAACTATAAAGTAGTAAATCTAAAACTAAGACGGAGCCTGATATGCACAGACGGATATTAATTGTGTTGATCTTCTGTTTACTTCCACTAACAATGACTTTTGGTAATAATAATCTACCCAAACGAGAATTCCGCGGCGCCTGGATTGCCACAGTTGTCAACCTGGATTGGCCATCATCCCGGAATTCAGAGACGCAACGCCTTGAATTAATTCGTATTCTTGATGAATTAAAGGATGCTGGCATTAATGCGGTTGTTTTTCAGATTCGTCCCGAATGTGATGCGTTATATCAATCGTCTTATGAACCCTGGTCATATTGGTTGACGGGAAACCAGGGAACTGCCCCATCTCCATTTTATGATCCGCTTGAATTTGCCATTGCGGAAGCCCGTAAGCGTGGTATGGAGCTTCATGCCTGGTTCAATCCCTACCGTGCTATCAGAACAATCGGCAGCTATGCGATGGATTCAACTCATGTATCGGTCCAGCATCCGGATTGGGTAATTCAGATTGGGAATTTCAAATTTTTAAATCCTGGATTACCCATGGTTCGTGATTATGTAACAGCCGTGATAATGGACGTCGTACAACGTTATGACATCGATGGAGTTCATTTTGATGATTACTTTTACCCGTATCCTCCAAATCAGATCACTAATGAAGATGATCAGACTTTTGCTAATTACTCAAGAGGTTTTACAAACCGGGGAGATTGGCGACGTGATAACGTGAATCTTCTTATCAAAATGGTTCACGATAGTATTCAGGTTGTAAAACCGTATATTAAATTCGGTGTCAGTCCTTTTGGTATCTGGAAGAATGGCGTCCCTTCAGGTATCGTTGGACTCGATGCATATAATGTGCTTTATGCCGATGCGTTAGCCTGGCTTAATGCGCAGATTGTGGATTATGTCACTCCGCAACTTTACTGGCCCTTTGGCGGTGGTCAGGATTATGGTAAGCTGCTTCCCTGGTGGGCGTCAAAAACAAACGGCAGACATTTATATGCCGGGCAGGCAGCCTATCGAATCGAGAACTGGAGTGCCAACGAAATGCCCAATCAACTCCAATTAAATCGAAAAACGCCGAACTGTTATGGCAGTATTTTCTTCCGTGCGCTTTTCTTTCGGTCAAATCCCAAAGGATTTACCGACTTTTTAAAAACAGATTTCTATCACTATCCAGCATTGCATCCAGTGATGAGCTGGAAAGATTCCATTCCACCGAATATGCCTCAAAATCTCAGGTATGAACCCATCGCTTCGTCCTTTCCCCCGGCATTGCAATGGGATCCACCTGTTCTGGCAGCCGACGGGGATAGCGCAATTCGTTATGTCGTTTATCGATTTGAAAAAGGTGATATCCAACTCAATGATCTGGAAAACGCAACGAATATTTCTGCTCTAGCTGGAGTCAATTATAATATTCCGGAAACACCCCCCGATATCGGCGGACCTTATTATTATGTCGTTACTGCTTTAGATCGAAATGCCAATGAAAGTGGCATGAGTCAGGTTATCAATATATATCCACCTGGAAAGCCTGTGCTTGCCTCGCCACTGGATAGTGATCCAGATCAACCACCGGAAGTGATATTAAACTGGTATCGCTCCACGGATGCTGTCTCTTACCAGTTACAGGTATCAATAGATTCAACATTCGTCTCACAACTCTTTTGGGATGAATCAGGTATTGTTGATACATTTTTAATTGTAACTGAGTTAGAGGGGCAACAAACATACTATTGGCGAGTAAACGCTAGCAATGCCGGCGGAACCGGTGATTTCTCAGACTATAGAAGCTTCACCACTGGATTCCCAACAGCACCAATCTTAGTTTATCCAGCCGACAATGAAGAAAACATACCAATCGAACCAACTTTTACCTGGAATAGTCTTGATGAAGCCAGTTCATATCGACTACAGATTGCGACCAGAATTATTTTTGGGACGTCATCGACGGTTTTTGATAGTAGTGGTATTGTGGATACAACATTTTCAGCGATTACGTTGGACGATAACAGGTTCTATTTTTGGCGGGTGAGTGCAGCGAACTCGGTTGGAACCGGCAATTGGTCAGAAATCTTTAAGTTGAAGACCATTGATATGACCCATATTGCTCAAACACTTAACCCACCAGTTGAATATAAATTGTATCAAAATTATCCCAATCCTTTCAACATGACGACAATAATTTCGTTTGATATTCCGGAACAAAGTCATGTCATATTAAAAATTTATGATGGACTGGGACGAGAGATTACTACTATTGTTGATAAGATGCTTGATCGAGGGCATCATGAGGTGTTATTTGGTGAACGTGAACTTCCCTCAGGCATATATTTATGTCGTTTGATGGCTGGGGGAATGATATTAACCAGTAAAATGTTGCTAATAAAATAAGAAATTATCCTAAACGAAAGCAAGGCTACTGATTTTTTTGTACATAATCTTAGTCTGTTCTTGACAAAATCGTAAATGTTTCAGAATTTAGAAAACAAAAAATAACAAAAAGAAAATTGTTTATAAAATATTACAATATAGTTACAAACTGATCAGGCCGTCTGTTCAAAATAATGTTTATCTATTACTTTTGCTGGCATAAATTTACTTATTTTATTTGAAAAGAATTTTTCAGTTCTAAATTTTTTTCTTGACTTTAATGTTTAAATTTTTAAATTGTTGTAATACAGATTTCTCAATAAAGTATTTAACGTGATTCTAAGTCATTCAATAATCAATCATTACTTCAGAGCAATGAGATTAGCTCTTCTATCACCACTAAAATATCGTTTTTGCTTTTCTAAATTAATCTTCAACAATATCCTTTTTAAATTAATCAGAGGAGGATTCGATGTTTAAAAAATTAATAATACTATTATTATCTCTATTATTAGGTAGTAGTGCTTTTGCAGGGGTTACGGGTAAGATAGCCGGTAAGATTACTGACTCAGAAACAAATCAACCATTACCCGGTGTAAACGTTGTCATTGAGGGGACGACGATGGGCGCTGCGTCTGACATAAATGGTAATTATGTTATCCTCAATATCCCGGTCGGAACCTATCGCCTGAATGCTTCGATGATCGGTTATACAGTCGTTACATTTGAAAATGTAAAAGTTTCTATCGATTTAACAACAAAGGTTGATTTT
>CBFDBN010000107.1:0-9663 GCA_965603055.1 uncultured bacterium
TGTTAAATATATTAAAAATATGAAAGAATAGCAAGCAAAATTAAAATCAGGTGGGAAAATGAAAAGTGACCGTCACCTGGCAGGTGACGGTCACTTTACTTCGGCTATTTTAGTCACTCGAAGTTATAGTCCAAATAACTCAAGAATATTTCCAGTCCCCCATCCATACTGATCTCAGGCAAAAGATACCTTCTCTTGTTCCCCTGGTATTGCGTCGGGCATAAAAATCCAGAGCAAAATATAAAGACCAAACCCGAACCCATAGATCAACGAACTTGCCACAAATAGAATTCGCCAACACCATGAAGGAACAGAAGTATTATCTCCCAGTCCACCGCAAATTCCGCCGATTTTTTTGTCTGTTTCTGATTTTGTAAGTTGATCCAGCCAATTATTTTTACTTGAATTATCCGTGTCAGTCTGCCGCGTGCCTTCCGGCATAAATATCCAGAATAGAATATATAACACAATCCCAATGCCATAAACAAAACTGGAAATTATAAACATCACCCGCCAGAGCCAGGCAGGAACACTGGTATGCTCACCAAGTCCGCCACTTATGCCAGCAATCTTTCTATCCTGTTGTGATTTGGTGATCTGTTTGAGAACACTCTCTTTTTCCATATCATTTTCTCCTTCATTGTTTTCAAAAATCGATAGTTTGGTTAAAATATTCTGAAAAGTTCTTTTTAAATTTATCTTTTTTTGCTTGCTAATTTTTTCATATCCAAATTTAAAATCTAAAGCCTCAGACAGTACCCTGAGCGTATAGGGGCGAGGTTGAACATTTCCAGCCTCAATTCTCTGAATGCTTCGGACATTCATCTTACACAGATAGGCGAGTCCGTCTTGCGAGAGTCCTTTTTGCTTTCGTAATTCAGCGACTTTTTTCCCAATATCTGATTTATTCATTTTTATGACTCCTTCGTTTCACATCTCTTGATACGTAAAAATAAATAAAAGATTCCAATCTGGCAACGGTTTCTACACGACATTTTTACGACATTTAAAAAATGGACTTATGTTATCGGATGTTTAGTGAGTGATTAGCGGAAAAATTTTGATATAACTGATGAATTTAAAAATGATTTGAAATGTTAAAAAGAAACATACCACAGATTTAAAAATATTTTCAACAACACGTCAACCGAATCGTTACAACTGTTCCATATATATGAGCTCGTGACCGGAAAATACCAAAATTAATTTTATTAATTTTGTTCTTTCCAATTGTTTCTTTAATTTCTCGTCAGCGCTATATTTTTTCAACTGTTCTTCTGCTGCTTTCTCAAATATCTTAATATCCGGTTCAAATCCGATTTCAGTCTCTTTCCCCTTGCTGCTTTTCGCTGTTAACCTTTGGTATTGTTCCCTATTAATATATTTAATCTCAACAAGATATGAATACTTCATTCCTTCATACCTGGCGATAAACGGCTCCATTAACAGATCAGCAAACCCTTTATTAAGTTCCTTCTCCGCATGGATGATGTATAGTTCTGAAAGTCCTAAATATACATTTAAAAAAGCCTGGATAGATTTTTCACCAGTAATCAAATCCCGCAAACTCATACTCTCCTTCATTCTGGTGGTGATGTATTCAAATAAAGGTCGCCAGTCTCCATCATAAGCCATATTGCTCATAAGCCTTGAATATTTATACAAATCAAGACTAAAAACATCGGTCTCTTTATAACCTCTCTTAATATAATCGTAAAACAGCCGCTTTATTGTTTCGTTGGGAATTGATAATTTCAATTTATCCCGTTCAATTTCTTTTATAGTCAACAATCCAAAATAAAACAACAGTGAGATAAAGTTCTCAACCGTTGCCATCTCTTCAACGGGGAAGCCCTTTACAATGTTTGATATTATTTCTCCCTCTTCGATAATTTCTTTTAATTTTGAGAAGTTTCCGTTGGGCTGTTTATAATCGCCTCTATCTATTACAATTAAATGCCTTAACTTACCGTAATCAATGCGAACATTGCGATCGATTAAATCATCTGGAATCGACGTAGTCTTGAAATATTGCTTTAGAAAATAGAGAACCATATCTGTGTTATATAGTTTTTCCGCGACGTGTTTAGCAAACTGGTAGTTATTATACCACTGGTTCATAATATCTATCAAATAGTCTGTTTCATGTTTTATTAATCCTGCATTTCTGTAATAGGAAATCAGCTCTTCTACTTCAATTTTATTAAAACCGAGCATCTGACTGAATTGTTCATCTAAGGAAATATTCTCGCCAATGTTGAAACCGCTGGTTACATCATCCATTGTTATGGGAGATACTCCTGTTACAAACAATCGGGCAATAGCTGCTCCTGAACCGGTTGTTCCCGCTTTTATAAAATTAAAAAAAGTTCTGAAAAATCCCTCGCCATGAGTAAGTTTCTGGTAATCATAGCTACCATGAATTGATAATATCGTATTGGCGAAGTTGTCATATTCATCGATGATAATAAAAAGCTTATGTTCTGTTTGTTTGGTCAAATCTGATATAGTTTTAAGAATATCAGGCGGCGATTTTAGAGTGTAAAGATTTTCTATTATCTTTTCGCTTTCTATTTTCAAAATTTCCTTATACCTGGAAATGAATAATCTCGCCTCTCCTCTAATATTATTCAAAAAAGAATCCTCGACCAATCTTAGATCAGGATCAACTGCGGAAAAATTTAGCTTCAAAATTAGATAAGAATTTTTTTCGGCTGTTGGATTATTAAAAACCTTTGTTCCTCGAAAATATTGTTCAAATTTATCTGCGGTTAAAATATCATAATAAGCTTCCATTACCGAAAGAAACAGCGATTTGCCAAATCTTCTGGGTCTAATAAAAAAGAGATATTTCCCGGCATTCTCGATCTCTTTTAAATACAAGGTCTTATCTACATAATAATAATTTTCAAACCTGATCGCATGATAATCAGCTATGCCATAAGGGATTTTCTTTATCTTATTATTTACTTTCATAGTTACCCGTTATGAATAATTGAATATTTTTCTTTTTTTTTCGAAGGATGACAAACCTAAGAACCGTCTACGATGATCAATTTATGCTATAATACAAAATAAATATGTAAAAGTCAATTATAAAAAAAACAAAAAATAAACAATTAAAGTCACCGCTAATCCCAAAAATAGATTCATCAGAATGCCGATCTTTAAAAAATCAGCAAATCTATAACCGCCAGGCCCATACACCATATAGTTTGTTTGGTAGCCAATGGGAGAAGCGAAACAGGCAGAGGCTCCCATGACAAAGGTTAGCATAAACGGTGTTAAATCGGCATTTAGAAATTTTGCTGTCGAAAGCACAACGGGAAACATAATCGCAGCCACCGCATTGTTGGTAATGATCATGGTATAACTGCTGGTGATAAAAAACACACCAGCGATAACGCCAATCATACCAGAAAAATTTGAAATACTGACCAGAAAATCAGCAACGAGGGTAGAAAGTCCCGAATTTTCCAGTCCTTTACCAATTCCAAATGAAGATGCAATAATGAGCAATACACTCCAGTCTACAGATTTTTGTGCATCTTCGGGACTGAGAATTTTCATTAGCACCATGAGAACTGCCGTGCCAGCCGCAGCCAGGAGAATGGGTACCAATTCTAATGCTGCGGAAACGACTAAGACGAGTAACAGGATGAGCGCAAGGTTTCCTTTCCAGCGGGGTTTTGAATAAATATCGAGGCTTGATGAAACGAGTGTAAAATCCTTTGAATTATACCATTTTTGTGTAAATCCACTTCTGGCAAGAATAAATAAAGTATCACCTGGCTGAAATACAATATCACCAACTTTTTTATTAATGCGATGCCCACTGCGATGGATTGCTAAAATAACAGCTTGATATTTCTTCCGAAAATTGCTTTCCCGAACAGTTTGACCGTTGAGGGGTGAGGCATCGGAAATGACTGCCTCATAAGTTTTTACTTTATCGGAGTCAATATTTTTTAAATCAAAATCCGAATCTTTGATCACATGGAGCCCAGGCGTCTTTTGAATCTCATAAATTGTTTTCGGTAATCCAGTAAAAAACAGCCGATCATTAACCTTGATCTTTTGTTGCGGTGTTACCGGCGCAATTGTTTCATTTCCCCGAATAATCTGAAATAAAAACAAGCCCTGCAAATGTCTTAGCTTTGCCTGTTCGATTGTCCTGTCAATCATAGGATACTCATTACTGACTTTCATCTCGACCATAAATTCACGGGTATGTTCACCTAACTGGACAATCGGATCTTTTTTGGCAGGCAGCAAACGATGCCCCACTAATGAGATAAAAAGTATTCCCAAAATTGCAACGGGCAGCCCGATCCGGCTAATTTCAAAAAATGAAAATCCCGGGTAGCCACGGTCTAATAGTAAACCATGAATGACCAGGTTGGTGCTTGTCCCAATCAAAGTGCAAACACCGCCCAAAATTGCAGCATAAGATAACGGGATCAAGAACTTTGAAGCTGCTAAATCATGACGTTTTGCCCAGTTTTTGATAATTGGGATGAGGGAAGCGACGATCGGGGTATTGTTGAGGAAGGCGGAAATCGCTGCAACTGGAAACAGAAATCTGAAATACCTGAAAGTGCTGCCAGTATTATTATTCCCTAAAATTTTTGTAACTATATTTTCAAATGCCCCGGAACTCTGCAGAGCAGCACTCACCACGAACAGGAATCCCACCGTGAGCATTCCTTTATTTGAGAAGCCAGAAAACGCCTCATCGATTGTGATGATGTTGCCAATAATCAATAATAATAAAGCAGCGAATACTGTCAGTGCCGGCTTAAAAAACTCTTTTGCCAAGGCAAAGGACATCAAAACAACAATGAGCGTTGTATACCAGGTCTCAAAATTCATATTACATTATTCCACTCATAAGTGTTATGCCCAACGGCAATTTTGGTTTCACACATGAACAAAAATCTCTCAAAAAAAAGATTGTTAATAAGACCTATTTTTTTGAGAGATACGTTTTTGTGTTCACGATTTTGTTTGCTTTTTGGTGGGAAGCTTGGTACTAATTCCCCCTATTTGACCTTCATTAACTTAATCGTCTTGACCTGGTTGCGATAATGCAAATGACAGAAATATACACCACTAACAACCTCCGCGCCAGCTTGATCTAAACCATTCCACTTAACCTGGTAGATACCCGGCTGCCTATCCCGATCTTCCAGGATAATAATTTCCTGCCCGGCTAAATTGTAAATAACCATCTTCACCTGACACGCAAGTGGGACCTGGTAACCAATGGTTGTTGATGGGTTGAATGGATTAGGATAGTTCTGAAACAGGGCGAAAGTTTTTGGCACTGAACTGTTGATATCAAGAGTGATTCTTCCCTGTTGACCCTGGTCATTATTCACCAGAAAATACGGCACTTCAAGCTCGATCTGATCCGATGTTGTTTCCAAAATCTTGAGCGTTATATTGGCATACGATTCATTCGAATGAATTGTTTCGGTGTTATAACTCCCCAAATATAAGTTTCCATCAGTATAATTTTGAATGAGCGGCAAAGAACTGGCTGCCTTACCTTTTTCCACCCGATCAAACTGAAGGATGGTCGGGTCAAATTTTAAATGAAGCTGCCAGGACATAACATCCCGGTGTTCTGTCAATTTTATCGGAATAATAATTCTATCCGAATCAATTGTGATTTCATCAAACCATGCGATAGTCTGTTCAACCGCTGGTTTCTCCTGTCCATAAGATTGATTCCAATCTCCGGTAACATCGCCTAACAATATGCCAGTATAATCCTGGTTTTCATAACTGGTATTTAGATCATAATAAGAACGAAATGCTGGTGAGAAAATCCACTCGCCTACATGAGAATCTGTTAGACGTGGCAATCCCACCGCGAATTGTGCAATTAAAGCTGCATCATAAGATGTAACCGTTCCATCTTTATTTACATCGGCAGCATTAACCTGGTTTGATGTGAAATTTTCTAAACCGATCGCATTTCGAAGCGTTAGTGCAGCCTGGTAGGTCGTGATTAGATGGGCTGACCAATTGGTAAATATGGCACGCTCCGGTGTTGAGGTATAATTCCCGCCAATTTCAAGGTTTTGTAATTGATAAAAGCCTTCATTGTTGGATGTGGCAGTGATAATTCCAGAGCCAGAAGTTTTGACAACGGCACTATCAATCGGAATATTATTATTATAGTATTTGAGATAACCAGAAACCGATAGGATCGCGCTTGTTGCCGTCGCTTGAAATGTAACTGGTGTAACTGAAAATCCCGGGCAGCTCGCCTGTACCAGGTAAGTTCCGTAATCAGGTCCTAAAGTCAATGTTGTCGCAGCCTGCCCCTGGCTATTGGTCCAAAGCGGGTCCGTATTTCCCAGGCTTGCCCCAATCCCCTGAGTAATTTCATATTTCACAGCAATATTTGGAATGACTTGATTTTCTGCATCCCTGACTTCTACAACAAGCGGTGTGGGTAATGTTTCATTCGGGGAACCAGCCTGGTTATCACCATCGACGATAATAATGCTGGCAGGAATTTTGTCAGTCAGAATAGTGGCGATAAACATGGTATAGTCGGTGAATTCTGGAGATGATGCTTTTATTTTGATTAAACCTGGAGCCGTGCCCAAATTAACCTTAGCGTATGCTTTCCCCGATGAATTGGTGATATAGACCTGATTGGTAGGTTTATTGAGACTTGATGGATTAAAACTTAAATCGCTGGTGATTATCACCTGGTCTAATTTCGATCCCCACTCACGATTTTTAATTCCCAGCGTATGGGTTCCGGCAGTTAAATGAAAAATCACCGGGTCGTTTCCATTGAGCTCATAAACCTGGTCCCAGGTCCAGTCATAATTTCCCGAGATATGCCAGACGACTTCTTCTGGTTGGTCATCTACATAAACTTTGAACGAATCATGCAGGTCCCCCCCTGATTGGACTCTTCCCCAGATAACAAAGTCTGCTTCTTCAGCAACGGCAAACGTAAAAACGACCTTTGCATTGGAGTCATCCGGGTACTCTTGAGGAACTTCCACATATTTCCCGGCTGATGCAGTCGGATCATTCATAATTTGCATTGGATAGGTAATATCGCCAGCTTCGGCTTGATATTCAAAATGATTTTGCGCTACCGGCGGCTCGATAGTGGCGTCGCCTTCGGTGATCTCAAATGTGACCGGGATGGCAGAGATTGGATTGCCATTTAAATCTGTCACCATTACGACCAGGGAATCGGCTAACCGGGTTTCGGGATCGCCCTGTTGTTCGTCGCCCCAAACCGCATATATTCTTTCTGGTGAACCTTTGGTGTGAATTAACTGAAAATTATCCACAATATTATTTGCTGTTCCAGCTAACATAATACCGGCAAAATGATCATCACCATTACTGTAAGTACTACTCGAGTCAATTACATCTCCATCGTAATTGCCGTTAATAAAGCAGGTGAAATGATGCCCTTGAAAATCGGTATACATTGAAACTCGAAACTGGTCACCGTCAATTGGGGTATCCTGTCTGCCGTCAACTTCATCAATTAATTGTGAGACCGAGCCATTATTCAAGAGGTAGAGCTTTATCTTTCCGGTTTCGCTTTCTTTATAAACAAGATAGCCATTGGTATTGGTCTGGCTTGATTGTAAATGAAGCGCCAGCCCGGCATTGCCATTCGCCAGAGGATCAACATGAGAACCCCATTCAAACGCAACTGCCGTGGGGTCCATTTCTGCAATATAAACTGCTGGTTTCCACCAATAGTCGCCGCCGGTCTGGATGGTTAGTTTGTTTGAAGAAATTGCATAGGTGTTTTCAGATTCCCATGTCATGCCTAACCTGGTTCTATCGAAATTATCGGTAATAAACTGGCTATACCCGGTAACCTGATTCATCAGCACATTAAAATATGTCTCTGCCATGACATAATACCCGTCGTTATCAGGATGAAACACATCGTAAAGATAGTCATACCTCCAGTTTGGATTGGCGACCCATACTTCATTTAGCCCAACATAGCGAATTAACTTGCCCTCTTCCAGTTTATCAACAGCAAGTTGCTGAACCAATCGACAAAGATTGGTGTTGGTGCTATTCAAATTGTCGTTTCGAGGAATAATGCTGCTGAGCAATATCGGTATGTTGCTATTATAGCTCCAGATATTTTCCAAAATATTTTCTATTTCATCTCGGATATCGGTATTTGCATAATAAGAGTTAATATCATTTGTTCCAATATGAAGCAATACAATATCGGGGAGGGTTGCATTCAACCAGGTCGTTACATTGTAGGCGAGGTAATCAGCAGTTTTTCCCGGGTGACCTTCGTGTTTAGGGTAGTAATTCGATCCATCATTTAGCGTTCCAACCAAATCAAAATTGATTCCCTCACCTAAAAGCAGATCAGCTAAGTCGTCTCGGAATCCACCAATTGGATTGGAACCATGTTCACCATGGGTAATTGAGTTGCCCAGGGGCATGATGCGGATTTGCTGAGCGAAAACACTAAATGGTAAAATTGTAATTATAAAAATAAGAGACAAAAATTGAACGTTTATTATATTGCTTAGCCTGGTACGATTAACAGGCTTCATAACAGGATCCGGGCACATCCTCGATGCCTCCGATTGTTTATTGACCAGAAATAGTATAAAACAAAGTCCTTATTAGTGATGATTGAGTAACAAATCTAATACCAAAAGATGTTTTGTAATACAGAAACCTGACATTTTGAAATTTAATTTATTTAACATTGAGTTAGGATAATTTTGCGAGTTGTGACAAAGGTTGTCGTTCTTCCTCTATTGCAGAAAATCTTATCATGTCGATCCAGGGAAGGAATGGTCAAGTTTACTGATGTTGTTCTTCATAAAAATCTTTCGATCATTCATAAAACAATGCCACTTCAATGAGTTTTATTAACAAACAACACACCCATCAAACAAGTGTTTGGTTTTCGGATTTAAACCGACATAGCACGATGAGAGTTATTGATTGGGCAAGGAGTGAATTGAAAAACAACTTCGTTTTAAGAATAATTACACCTTTGTTCTATAATTGCTTTCAGGTTTCTAATTCTACAAAGTATTTGCCATCAATGGTTTCTCTTATTTTTCCAGTACACACCAGGTAATCAGGACTGGCTTGCTTTAATAATTTCAATGCTTTTAGTGGACTACTTGCTTTGCGAATTTTAAAACTACCATGATTGATTAAATCATCCATAACCGTGTCGCCTTTAAGGCTGTCCCCAATTAATAAAATCTCTTTCACAGTTTTTCCCCCGAGTCTAATTTGCTTTGCATACTAACCCCATATTCCTTTTGTTACAATCCACAAGTTGGCTGCTAAAATCATGCCATCATTAAAGTAAATTCTCCCCTGTTTTCGTATCTAATTATTGTATAGTTAGCTTGATAAAAATTGTTCTGAAGTTGTTTTGTTATTAATTTTCTGTTCAATATGAAACAGTGTTTTAAAAGAAAACATTTTATGACGTTCAAAAAAAAATATTGACATTTAGATATTTTTCACATAACTTTATAGTTTCGGATTTTCAAAGTTTGTGTAAGAAATACTATAAAAAATTCTTACAAGCAGCAACAGAGTTAACGGATACCCTTCGAGCACAGGGATTCATGGAGAATTTTTTACGGGATTATTTGGCGGTAG
>CBFDBN010000108.1:0-9640 GCA_965603055.1 uncultured bacterium
GTGAAAAAAAATAGTTTATACATCGTCCAATCGGGAAAATTAGGTGGGGCAGAAATCAGTCTGCTTCTGTTGTTAAAATATTTGAATAGAAATATTTTTAATCCAATAGTCCTGGGTCCTGCGAATAGCGATCTTGATTTAAAATTAAAAGAACTGAATATTGAAATCATCAACGTTAATTTACCCAGGATCAAATCGAAAAATCCGATACGTCTGGTATTTAGTTTCATTTTATTAATATTTCTCAGCCTGAAAATTTATTTCATCATCAAAAAGCTGGGAATTTCAATCGTGCATACTGTCTCAAATAAAAGGAGCGCTATATTTGGTATTTTGGCGGCTCGATTGGCAAATATACCAGTGATCTGGACAGTCCGAAATCTGCAATGGGAAGGTTTTATCGATGCGTTCCTGGTAAAAAATTCGACCAGGCTAATCGCAGTATCCGATGCTATTTTCAGCCTGTTCAATCGAAATCCAGACTATTGTGATAAATTTGTAAAAATTTATAATGCAGTTGATCTGGCAGATTTTAATCCAGAACTGAATTCACAAAGACCACTGCGGAACAAGTGGGGACTCGAAACACAGGATTTTGTAGTGGCAATGGTTGGAAGGCTCAGCCCTGAAAAGGGGCATGGAGAATTCATTAAAGCTGCATCACGAATATCCAAGCAGAACTCAAAGCTCAAATTTCTCATTATCGGTGAACAAAAGTTTTATGGGAATGATCATTACTACCGATCATTGGCTCAACAGAGTCAGCAAAAGGGATTGGAAGGAACGCTGAAGTTCATTGATTTTGAAAACGATATCGCAGCCGTGATGGCAAGTATCGATGTATTGGTTTTATTTTCCAAATATGAGTCGTTTGGCAGAGTTTTAATTGAAGCGATGGCAATGGAAAAACCGGTCATCACAAGTGACGCCGGCGGTCCTGCGGAAATTATAGAAGATAAGAAATCAGGAATATTAATTCGATCCAGAGATGCTTCCCTGTTAGCAGAGTCAATTTATTATCTCTATCATAATCCTGGTATTGCTCAAAAAATGGGTATTGAGGGAAGAAAGCGGGTTATTAAATATTTTGCTGTCGATAAATATGTTGATAGTCACGAGAAATTGTATCAAGAAATTTTGAATTCGAGGAAATAATGAAACGCGTCGGTGTCAATTCGCTGGTATTAAATTCTGAAAGTGGAGGACTTGGTGTTTATATTGTGAAGCTAATTGAATTTCTTCTGAAAGAGAAGCTCTCATTTGAACCAAGAATATTTTTATCAAAAGATACGTTCGGATCATTTTTAGATTTAGATCAAAATGGCATTCTCAAACGTATCGATATTTTATCATATAAACCAATTTACCGAGTAATAAAAGAATCTTTTATCTGGCCCGGTGTTTTAAAAGAGAATAAAATTGACCTGTTACATTCGCCGATATCTTATATTCCATTTGGTGTCAAAATCCCCAGTATTATTACAATACATGACCTGGGTTTCTTTCACTACCCGGAAAATTATACAAGTTTACGGGGACGGTTTTTAGTCAAAATGATTGCAAAATCAATTCAGAAGGCAGAGAAAATTATCGCCATATCAGAATTCACAAAACATGATTTGGTGAAAATGTTCGATTTGAACGAGGATAAAGTAAGAGTTATTTATTCAGGATTGGATAAAAATTTCTATCAAAAACAATACAGCGAACAAGAGATAAATCAAATTAAAGAGAGATATCGACTACCTGATAAATATATTCTGTCTGTCGGACATCTCGAGCCAAGGAAAAATTATGTTCGATTAATCAAGGCATATAATCGATTAGTTCGAAATTATCAAATTGATCATAGCCTTGTTATTGTCGGACGGAAGAATTGGAAGTTTGATGATATTTTTAATTTGGTAGATGATTTAAAATTAAACGAGCACATTGTCTTCACTGAATTTGTTAATAATGATGATTTACCAGCGATTTATCAAAATGCAGAAGTATTTGTCGCCCCTTCGCTTTTTGAAGGATTTGGATTTACGCCGTTAGAAAGTATGGCAGCAGGAACCCCGGTTGCAGCATCTAACTGTACAGCCATCCCGGAGATTGTCGGAGATGCAGGAAAATTTTTTGACCCTTACGATGTTGATGACATCACAGAAAAAGTGTATAATGTTCTTTGCAATAAAAAATTGCAGCAAACGCTGATCAAAAAAGGATTAGATAACATTAAAAGATTCAACTGGCAGGAATGTTGTACGCAAATCGCAGAAGAGTATGATAATATGCTTACTGGTACCAGCTTCGCAACTTGAAGTAACCAGATTCATAACAAACCAGGCTTCTTTAAGAAACCTGTTATGTTCATTCAAGAATATGTTAAGTAAAGTATGTTGAAAAAACGACCGATTAAAATATTAAGAATTCAATCAAGAATATGTATTGGCGGACCTGCTATACATACAGAAATACTATCAAGGCATTTGCCAGAAAAGAAATTCACGTCTTTACTCGTCGGCGGCGCTCTCGATCCACAGGAACATTCAAAATATGAGGAGTTAAAAGAAAAAGGAGTAAATATTCGAATCATTGAGTCGATGAAACGGGACTTTAATGTTTTTTATGATATAAAAACAATAATTAAACTTTATAGGTTAATAAAACGTGAAAAACCTGATGTTGTGGAGACACATACTGCGAAGGCTGGCTTTACTGGTAGAATTGCAGCTTACCTGGCGAAAGCTCCAATTATTTTGCATGTCTTTCATGGGCATGTATTTCATAATTATTTTGGCAAATTTAAAACACATTTAATCATTTTAATCGAAAAGATTTTAGCAAAAATTTCTACCAGGATAATCGTTATCAGTGAGCAACAGCAAAGGGATATAGTCGATATATTTAAAATAGTAAATCGCAATAAATCAAAAGCTATTCCTTATGGATTTGACCTGGAAAGATTTACCAATATTGTAAATGGTAATGGTACTTTAAAAACCGAAATGGGAATTTCTAAAAAAGAATTCTTAATTGCCATAATTGGTCGGATCGTACCCATAAAAAATCATGAGATGAGTTTTCGAGTGATGAAGTTATTACGGCAGGATGGCATGGATATCCACTTATGCGTCATCGGGGATGGAGAACTTCGTCAAAAACATGAAAAATTTGTACGGGAAAAACAGGTAGAAAAATATGTCCATTTTTTAGGATGGCGACAGGATTTGGAAAATATTTATTCAAGCCTGGATTTGCTCATGTTAACCTCTTTAAATGAAGGGACTCCCTTCACAATCATTGAAGCAATGGCAGCGGGTGTACCTGTTGTCTCAACCAATGTTGGCGGGGTTAGTGATGTGATTGAGAATGGTGAAACCGGGTTTATATGTAACATCGATGATGATAATGAAATGGCAGAGAAGATAAAAAAAATATTGTTGAATGATAGATTAAAAACGAGGTATACGACAAAGGCGAAGTTGTTCGTTAAAGAAAAATATTCAGCAAAGAGAATGGTAAACGACATGATAAAATTTTATGATGAATTAATATTATCAAAATTTTTAATTAATCGTATTAGTTTTTAATTTGATTGACTTTGGAATTTTAAATTTGTAAATTGGTATCCTGTAATTCGTAAATAGAAGAATAGGAGCAGACCATGGGACTACTTCTTGGCACTTTCTTACTGGCGTTTTCTGTTTCTATTGGGCTTACACCTTACGTAAGAAAACTGGCTTTCAGGTTTGATGCCGTTGCCAGACCGAACCATCGCACGATTCATAAGGGCGTGATACCACGTTTTGGTGGTATTGCTGTTTTTGTGGCTTTTCTGGCTGGCATTGTGTTAATGATCCTGTTGAGCGGTGAAAAATTTGCAGCTTTGCATCGAGAGGCATTGGTATTCCTTTTTGCTGGCACCATGATTCTTTTTCTCGGAATTTATGATGATATCAAAGGCGCAAACTGCTATCAAAAATTTATCGTTCAACTGGTATCAGCTTTAGTTGTTATTTTATTCGGTTATAAGATTACAGCCGTGGTGAATCCGTTTGGCGATCCGATTTCGCTGGGAGTTTTTAGCGTGCCGTTTACGCTGCTGTGGATCGTTGGCATTACAAATGCGTTCAATTTGATCGATGGATTGGATGGATTGGCTGCGGGAATCAGCCTGGGCGCTGCCATAATTATGCTGTTTATTTCGCTCTATTTTGGGAATTTGATCTCGGCATTCCCTGCTGCGATTCTGGCCGGGGCAATCGGTGGATTTCTTATTTATAATTTTAACCCGGCTAAAATATTTTTGGGAGATTCCGGCAGCTTGTTGATCGGTTTTTTGCTCGCCTGCTTTTCGATCAATGGGACGTTTCGAGACAATTCGGCGGTGGCGATTTACATTCCGATGATTGTATTGGGAATTCCAATTCTCGATACGATTTTGGCAATTATCCGGCGGATCAGGAAAGGCATTCATCTATTTCAAGCAGATAAGGAGCATATTCATCATCGATTGTTGCAATTGGGATTCAGTCATAAAAATGCGGTTTTATTGTTAAATGGGATTAGTTATTCCTGGGGTATTGTGGCTTTTGCTATTTATATTTTTAACAGTCCTTATGGCCTGTTACTTCTTTTGCTGATTTTTGCAATGACTTTCATCGGCTTAAAAAAGCTTGGTTTTGCTAAATATTTTTTGATTAAAACTCCCAGGAACTAGCCAGGGGTTGGAACAGAGGTGTTTTGAAACGAAGAAAATGGGTAATATAAATCGAATCTTTAAATTATTTATTTTATTTTCATTATTTTGGTTCTTTCCAATAACCGCGGTTTATGCAATTTCAGACCCAGAGGTTTTTGAAGTTATCGAAAGCAATGACTCCAGGTTAATCATTGCTGTTAAACCTTTTAATATTTCTTTTGATGAAAAAAATGTTGGGGGCGAACGCTTTGAGCTTCCTCAAATTGACGGATTTCAATGGCTGACAGAACCGGGAAAGCCACAACTGCCAATGAAAGGAGTTCTGGTCGGTATTCCAGAAAATGCCACTCCAATTGTCCAAATATTGGAGTCGCAATTAACACCGATCGGGGTAAAAAATATTTATCCCACTCCCAAACTCATTCTGGAGCAGGGCGCCGATGAGCAATATCTTGTCGAGCAGTTTTACATCGACAGGAATTCCTATGTTCAAAACAATTTTTATCCCATGAATTTAGCTGAAATTACGAATGTCACCTTTATTCGTGATCAACGGGTTGCCCGCCTTGAAATTCGTCCCCTGCTATACAATCCTTCCACAAAAGAATTGTTGAAAGTTGAACAACTGAAAATCGCTTTGATTTTCAATTCAGATCAAAATCCTGATGACGTTTTGATTGAATCTCGTCCTATCAAGAGTCAAGGGCCTTATGTATCCCTCTATGAAAAAATGCTGATCAATTATGAAACGACTCGAAAATGGCAGCAATCAAAACCGGTCAAGATTACTACTATTGAACAAGCTGAGCAATGGTACAATCCAAATCTACCTTACTTCAAATTATTCATTGAAGAAGATGGCATATACCAATTGGATTATTCCTATTTACAAGGCATTGGCATCGATGTAAATTTGATCAATCCAGTCACCCTGCAAATTTTTAATAAGGGAAAAGAAATCCCCCTTTATGTAAAGGGCCAGGAAGATGGTCAATTCGATCAAGAAGATTATTTGGAATTTTATGGACAAAGAAATGCGGGAGATACAACCTATTACGATCTTTATACCGACACCAATGTTTACTGGCTGTCCTGGGGCGGTGAACCGGGCTTAAGAATGAATAAAAAAAATAGCGCATCCGAAGCTGGGATTGAAGTCAATGATTACGTTGAGCGGATTCATTTGGAGCAGGATAACGTTTATCATCATGGCGATAACAGTTTAGATACTATCGAAATGGAAGATGTTGAAGGCGAAGGCTGGGTGTGGCGGTTCTTCTTTGCCGGGGATAAAGAGACCATTAAAATTTTAGCAAATTCCATTGCTGAATCGGAACGTCCTTCCAAAATTAGAGTCAAGCTGCGGGGAACTACGCTCGACCCGGTCAGACCGAATCACCATATCAAAATTCTGCTAAATGATGTTGAGCTGGGAAATTTTTATTTCAATGGGACGGATGTCTATATTTTTGAGGCAGATTTTTCTTCTCTAAAAGAGGGAGAGAATAAGCTGGTCATTCAATCGGTCGGTGATACCGGTGCGCAGATCGATCAGATCTATCTTGACTGGATTGAGCTAGAATATCCCCGGCAATTGGTAGCTGAGAATGATTATCTTGAATTTGACGTTTCAGATCAGGATGGAAGTCTCAGTCAATTTAAATTCTGGAATTTTAGCGATCCAAATGTACACATATTCGATTTAACTCACCATGCGGTGATTGAAGACGCGTCAATCAATATTGGACAAAGATTATTCGTCAAAGTGACTTCTGCAGCCAACCAGGATGGTAATTTTTCGAGATTCTATCTAAATTCTCAACAGGTTGGTGTCAGTGGAAGCAGGGGACATAATTTAGTCGCAATTGATGAAGTGACTGGGCAGGTTGTCGAGACAAAGAATTTCGATACCCACCAGTCCACTGCTGAAAGCGATAGTATGGCTCAATATATTCAAAGGCTTCCGCAGGGTAGAATTGTGCTGGCTGCAATTCAGGACGAGGGAAGTCGCTATATGACAGAAAATGCTTACCTGGCGCTGGAATCGATGGGAAGTCAATATACCAGAAACGTTGGATATCGTGACTCCTGGACAATGGTCGGGATAAAAGGCGCTCAACCGGGAGATGCGACGGAACAATGGACCCAGGTTGGAACTGGTTTTGCAATGGCGAAAGATACGTTAATTTTAACTGGCTCAGGTACAAATTATTATGTCACTTTTGGTGATACACTCGCTCAATCTAAAAAATATGTTGCTGTTTCAGAACGAGGTGTAAAATATCCCAAAGCTGCAGAATTGGATATATTTACTGATATAAAATCGATCGATAGTGGCGCCGATTTAGTTATTATCGCCCATAAAAGGTTTATCAACAGCGCCAATCGACTGGCTGAATATCGTGCTTCGCATAATGGGCTTCGTGTTAAGGTGGTGGATGTTCAGGAAATTTATGATGAATTCAACTATGGACTATTAAATCCAGGGGCGATTAAAGATTTTTTGAAATATGCTTACGATTACTGGCAAGCCCCAGCGCCCAGCTACCTCATCCTGTTCGGCGATGCCAGTTGGGATTTCAAAAAGAACCTGGGAGAAGATGTCAAAGAAAACTATATCCCATCTTATGGTAATCCAGTCAGTGACAATTGGTTTGTTTGTTTTGATGGTAAGGGAGATTTTTTGCCTGAAATGTTTGTCGGAAGAATTCCTGTCGAATCAGTGGAACAGGCGGAAATAGTGGTGGATAAAATTATCGCTTATGAAAATACGCCAACCGGCAACTGGAAGAAAAACGTGCTGTTTATTACCGGTGGCTTTAATAAAAGCGAACAGCGAACCTTCATGAATCAAACCACGTTTCTGATCAGTAATTACGTAACGCCGCCACCAGCCAGTTGTCGAGCATTGCAGATTAATAAAACGACCGAAGGTTATTTTGAAGGGGAGAAAAAAGCAGAAATCCTGGAAGCAGTCGACCGGGGTGCGGTGTGGCTCAATTTTTTGGGACATGCCGGCAGCCGAACCTGGGACCTGATGTTTAACCATCCTGATATTGAAGAATTGTCCAATCAGGATAAATATCCATTCATCACCAGCATGACCTGTCATACCGGCCGGTTTGCCAATCCCCAGCTTAACAGTTTTGGGGAGCATTTCGTCATCACTGGAAATAAGGGTGCTATCGGTTTTTGGGGCACGACCGGCTGGGGCTATGTTTTTCAGGATAATATTTTGTTGAGAAATTTGTTCTTTGGTGCGCTGGTCGATACGATTCATTCACTTGGCCAAGCAACAACTTTCGCTAAAATAAAATTGTGGGAAAGTTATGGCGGCGGTATTTACAATGAAAGTACCATCCATCAGTACACCCTGCTGGGTGATCCAATAACCGATCTCACTTTGCCTGAAAAGCCCGATCTGACAATTGGCAACGGGGATGTTTCTTTTACACCGGCCGCCCTTTCTGAAGCTGATTCAGTTGCGATTATAAAAATTAAAATTCAAAACTGGGGAATGGCTGCCAGGGATACTTTTAACATAGATATTTATGATATTCAGAATATTAGGGCAGAATTAATTGCCAGCAACGTCCCCGTTCCCTTTGTGGGATTAGTTGATTCGGTCAGTGTTCCCTGGGATTTAAAAGATAAGGCTGGCGAGCATACGATTCGAGTGGTATTGGATGTCCAGGACGAAATTGATGAGGTGGATGAAGATAATAATAGCCAGGAATTTCCGATATTTGTTTATTCTTCCAAAATTTCAGTTTCCAGACCCTTTGAGTTTCAAGTCATTTCTCCGAAAGATGTTATTTTGCAGGTTAATAATCCAGCCATTGCTCCGGCAGTGGATTCGCCGCGTTATTATCAATTTGAATTGGATACCACTGAATCTTTTGATAGTCCAGTGTTAATGACATCGTCCCAAATTTCCGAGGGGACAATTGTTACTAGGTGGACGATGGCTGAGCTTCGAGATGAAACAACTTTTTTCTGGCGCTGTCGAACTGTTGACGGAATTGATGTCGGAAACTGGGTGACGGCTTCATTTACAACCCAATCGTCAATCCCAGAAAATACCTGGTCGCAAAAACACCGGCATCAGCTCAAGCAGAATCATTTTAATCAGGCTGAGATTTCAAACCAGGGATTGCAGCTTGAAACATGCGAATTTATTATAAAGGTAGAATCTGCAGGACTATCGGATGGCAACTATGCCAGGGCAACAGTTAATTCAGTCCCGGTAATGGAACAGCATCGAGGGCATAATCTTGTTGTCATTTCATCCAATAGTGGAGAGGTTATTACAAACCGATCTTTTGATACCTGGGATTCCCCGGATGAAGCCAACGCCATGGCAAGCTTCATCAATAGCCTGTCAGAAGGAATGTATGTGCTTTGCGCGATCAAAGATGATGGCAGCTATAATATGACGGAAGCCGCTTACCAGGCTCTCGAAAGTATTGGCAGTCAATATTGTCGGGATGTTGGTTTTCGGGATTCCTGGGCGATTGTCGGTGTGAAAGGCGCACCAATTGGAAGCGTTAAAGAGAGACGCAATCCAACCGGTCAGGGAATTGCCACTGTTCAGGATACGCTCATTAATTATTATCCACAGGGGACGGTAACTTCCACACCAATAGGGCCGGCGGATGGATGGAAACATGTTTCCTGTAACCAGGATGTCAGTGCATCGGGGACCAATGTCGTTTTGGATGTGATTGGATTTAATAAAAAACTGTCTCAATGGGATACGCTTTTAATAGGGCTTTCAAATTTTCGTCATGAAGATTTAAGTCCGATAAATGCTCGAAATTATCCACTAATAAAACTGCAAGCCAAGTTATCAGACGATGATGGATCACATACACCTTTTCTGCGTGATTGGTCAGTTTCTTACGTCCCTGTGGCTGACCCCGCCATTGGATATGAGGTAGTTACTTTTAG
>CBFDBN010000109.1:0-9576 GCA_965603055.1 uncultured bacterium
TATCACTTCTCTTTAAAAATATATAAGGAGATGGGATAAAACAAGTTACCCATTTTAATCTCATAATTCGCTATTTATCAATTTTATTTTTAAGCAAAATGTCCAGGTTAATTTATCCCACCTCCTAAACAAGGAGATCTATTCATGCTAAACAGAAAATAAAAACTAATATTTTTAACAGTCTTTGGAGCGCTGGTTTTAAGCTGTACCTCAAATAAGGAACCCAATAAAACCATGGATGAATTTACGATCAAAACTGGAGTCAATGTGAGTCACTGGCTATCGCAAAGTAATAAACGGGGCGAAGAACGGAAAAATTACATTACCAGGGCTGATTTTGATTCCTTATTTTTGTCTTTTTAACCTTCCGCCAGGAGTCGGACACAGTAGTAGAAAAATGATAACCCACAAATTTTAACCTTATTACCTTTTTATTATCGTCAAATAATGTAATAAGGTTAGGGTGTTTGTAGATTTTGCTTGTTACTAAGGTTTTAAAACCAAAAATAAGGTTATTCAAGAGCAAATATTTAGAGGGTGAGATAGTAACCTGCACATTTAGGATTTTTTCAATATTAAGAACTAACGACTTATAAATTTAAAATGAGGAACTTATTTTATCTCACCCCCCTTAGATCACAAATGACTGATTTCAGAAACAGGTGAACTGTTACCAAAATTTTTTCTTGCTTTATCAAAAAATTCATTTATTTTGTTGGTAAAGAAATAGCTTGATTATTATACAGAAATTTTTTAGCTTATATTGACAGTGTCAATATTTAGTGAAAGTTTAGCAACTCCTATCTTAAAACAATACTAATTAAATTTTATAACAACATTATTTGATTTATTTATACCTGAGGTAATAAGATGACCAGACTTACAGTAGAAACTGACAATGAATGGACCAAAAGAAAGATTAAGAGTGTGTTAGATGTTGAAGTCGAGCTCTTAAAAAAAGCTGTCCAAAAATGCAAATTAAAATTAGATCAATTTGAAAAAAAGTATGGAAAATTAGAGAGAGATTCTTTATATGGACAAATAGACGATATGGAACTCATTGAATGGGAAGGTGAGCAAGAAACATCATTAAAATTACAAGAAAAATTAGCATCGCTTGAGGAGATATCATTTGAATATAAATGAGTATATTGCCCACTTAGAATCTACCATTCATTCTTTCAAATTGATTGCCAGCTATAATTTGAATATAGATAGAAAATCTGAAGATATAGCATTCATTTCAGGAAAGATTGAATTTCGAGATGGCTCATTACTTGATATAAAAGAATTTATTGAAAGTACCGAATTTGGTATTAAAAAGTATAAATATGGCTACAATTATCGAACAGATTCTCTAATAATATTTCGCTATGATAATGCTCCTGATCCTTATGCAAAAAAATTAAAAACATTTCCTCATCACAAACATTATAAAGATGAAATTGTTGAATCTCAGGAAAAAAGTCTTTTAGAAGTCCTTGAAGAAATTGAGAATTATATTTTTAACAAAACATCATAGTATTTGGTTTTTCTAAATTCTCAGGCAATTTACAAAATTATATGTTTGTTAGCATAACCAAAAAAATACGGCCTACTAAACCACCATGCTTCAATTGTGGTTCAATAGTAATTTTTAAGGATAATGAAAAATTTAAATCCCCAGCTTCTCCATAAGACACATAAACCTTAATTTCTCAGAAATCTTGGCGTTACATTTAATAGGAGGGTATTGAATGGATCGAAGGAAATTTTTTAAATGTCTGGTCGGGGGTTCGGCACTTTCCATCTATGCTTTAAATCAACTGAATGCCGCAGTTTACCAGAGTATTGCTTCATTGAATCAGAAATTTATGAAGGATAATTCTCCGGATGGCGTGTACTGGGATTCGATTGCTAAACATTATATTTTTCAGGATGATCTCATCATGATGAATAATGGCACGGTGGGACCAATGCCTGAGCCAGTATTCAACACTTTGATGAAATGTTTTAAAGTTCAGGCAACGAATCCCTTTGACTGCTATAATTTTTTTCCTCAAAAGAAGGAGGAAGTCAGAGCAAAGTTGGCAAAGTTCATTAATGCATCCTCAGATGAAGTCGCCATCAATCGCAATACCACCGAAGGGATGAACCTGGTTGCCAATGGTTTGGATTTAAAAGAGGGAGATGAAGTATTGCTGTCTTCATTTGAACATCCTGCTGGCACACATCCCTGGAAATTGAGAGCGAAACGGTCTGGAATAAAAATTACCGAAGTTCCCTTCGGCGTTCCGCCGAAAAGTGTTGATGAAATTATCGGCGCATTCGAGAAAGCAATCACGGGCAAAACGAAAGCCATCAGCGTCAGTCACACCATTTATATTACCGGCCTTATTTTTCCTATCAAAGAACTCTGTGAACTTGCCCATAAAAATGATATTTTTGTGGTGGCAGATTCAGCCCATGGGGTTGGTATGTTGGATCTTGATGTGAAGGAATTGGGCGTTGATGCTTTTGCTTCAAGTCCCTACAAATGGCTTGGTGCTCCAACTGGGTGTGGCTTACTTTATGTGAAAAAAGAATCGCAAGATAAATTATTGCCGTTGATCGCTTCTTCAGGATGGGATACCAACAAAACAGCAAAAAGATTCGAAACGTTAGGGCAGCGAGCCGATCCACTGATCTTTGCGCTGGGTGAAGCTATTGATTTTCAAAATGTAATCGGAAAACAACGGATTGAAAGGAGAATTGAAACTTTAGCCGGATATTTGAAGGAAGAATTAGGAAAAATTCCCAAAGTACGAGTACATACTCCAACTGATCCGTATTTAAGCGGGGGACTTACTGCATTTTCAATTGAAGGTGTAAAACCGAGCACCATTGTTAATTATTTGAGAGAGAAATACAATCTCGTCATTCGAACCATCGGACGTGAGCGAGACAAAACCAGCGGGGTAAGGGTGTCGACACATATTTTTGTTTCGACCAAACATGTGGATATGGTGTTGGAGGGGGTGAATCTTATGGCGAGGAATTGGATTTAAGGAAGAAAATTCATAAAAAACAGGAGTGCAGTCCCTTTATGGACTGCATGATGCGGTGCATAAAGGCACCGCACTCCTTTTATCTGTATTGTCTTTTTGAATCTTAATAGGAGGAATAACTATGAGAAAATTTTTAATAACAGTGATAATTCTAATCATCTTTTATTTCCCAGCCTATCCAAAAACGGATAGCACCAACGTACCTGAGCCTTCGTTCAAACAAGTTTTAAGTCTGGAATCGGTTGGCTCTCCAGTGATATCGCCTGATGGAAAAAACATTATTTTTACTGTAGGATCGGTTGATTGGAAAAAAAATAAGTACGACACAGAAATCTGGCTGGCACATGAGGGGGAAGAGCCATTCCAGTTAACTCGAACGAAAAATGGTAGCAGCACATCACCAGACTGGTCACCCAATGGGAAATGGATTTCATTTCTTGCCAGTCGAGACGAAGAGACACAAATCTATCTTATTCGAGCCACTGGTGGTGAAGCTTTTAAACTGACTGATCATAAAGAAGGTGTTAACTCGTACGATTGGTCACCTGATGGGAATCAGATCGCATTTACATCGACTGACTCTCTTTGCAAGAATATGAAGGATCGAAAAAAGTTATACGGCGAATTTGAGGTTGATGACGCTGAATATCGAATGCGTCACCTGTGGATAGTGGATGTTAAGTTCGATAGCACTCCAACAGCAAAGCGACTCACATCTGGTGAGGACTTCACGGTTGGAAGTTATAACTGGTCACCTGATGGTAAGAAGATCGCCTTTGACCATCGCCCAGACCCGTTGATCAATTCCTGGCGTGATACAGATATTTCCATTTTAGATGTTGAAAGTGGTAAGATTACGCCTCTTGTCACCCAGCCAGGTCCTGATAATAATCCCGACTGGTCTCCCGATGGGAAATGGATTTTGTTCTATACGAGGATGGGAGCGAAATATTTTTTTTACAAAAATTCAGAGCTTGCCAAAATTCCAGCCAAAGGCGGTGAAATCACCGTCCTCACAAAATCTTTCGATGAAAATCCAGGTGTAATCAAATGGGCAAAAAAGGGAATTTATTTTGTCGCAAGCCAGAAAACCGTGCGTTGTATATTTCTGTTAAATATAGGTGATGGCACCTACGAGAAGATAGCTGACACACCTGAAAGTATTGGTTCTGTCAGCATTGCTGATGATGAAAAAACGATTGCCTTAAGAGCTTATGATCGGACAACGCTTTCCGAAATATATCGAGCTTCGTTAGAGTCATACAATCCAGTCAGGATTACAAATATGACTGATCAAGTTAAAGATTGGAAATTGGGCACAAGGGAGATTGTCAAATGGAAAAGCAAGGATGGAGTCGAAATTGAAGGTGTGTTATGGAAGCCAGAAAATTACGACCAAAACCGTAAATATCCTCTGTTCGTTATCATTCATGGAGGTCCCTCTTCTATTTCACGTCCTGCCCTGGTTTCATCTTATGTTTACCCGATGGTTCAGTGGTTGAAAAAAGGTGCACTTATCCTTCAGCCAAATTACCGCGGCTCTACTGGATATGGCGAAAAATTTAGATCGCTTAATGTGCGGAACCTCGGAGTGGGTGATGCCTGGGATGCGGAAACTGGCGTCGATTATCTTGTAAAACAGGGGATTGTTCACTCCGATAGTGTTGGTGCAATGGGATGGAGCCAGGGCGGTTACATTTCAGCTTTCCTGACAACTAATTCAGATAAATTTAAAGCAATTTCTGTGGGAGCTGGCATTTCCAATTGGGTGACCTATTATGTGAATACCGACATCCATCCCTTTACCCGCCAATACCTTCATGCCACGCCCTGGGATGATATGCAGATTTACCTGAAAACATCACCCATGACCAATATCAAAAATGCAAAAACTCCTACGCTTATTCAACACGGAGAATTTGACCGTCGAGTTCCAATACCGAACGCTTATGAGCTTTTACAGGGGCTGCGGGATCAGGACGTTGATGCAAAATTGATTGTTTATAAAGGATTTGGTCATGGAATAACGAAACCTAAGGAGCGACTGGCTGCTGTTTGGCATAACTGGCAATGGTTCGCAAAATATATTTGGGGAGAGGAGGTTACGATTCCTTTAGATGAATGATTTGCAGTACTAAGATTTAATCACTATTTTGGTGTAGCAAGCTAAAACAATCAGATATGATTTTATTAATTTCTCCCCTGGGAATGTCTTTAGTACCTATGCGCATGGTATGATGTGAATATCGGTGAATTAGTTCTTCTTTATAAGGACTATCTATGCGACAGATTCTTTGTTCTGGGGAAAAGAAGTTTATAGGAGCAGACAAAATAACTTCAAAGTCAACAATTCTGTCAACGTTAAACACGGATTGTTTAGGAAGAAAATGATATCTGGGCCAGGTGTTTTTTATTGCTTTGTTTAATTTATCCTCTATTTTAGTTTTTTGGGTTTTAGAAAAAGTTATATTTGGAAAATGTGGAATATTCACGATGCCTTTAACCAGGTTCAAAAAGAAAGTTGGGAATGGAAGCAAAATAGTGAAACGATGGAAATCAACTTTTTTTTGAAAAATATCACAAGTTGGTGTAAGTATTACTATTGGATAATTATGTCCATCAGGCCACCAGGATAAAAAATGTTGAATTTTAACAGGGTAAAGAATATCGCCCTGATCGATTTCACCGTCAATTTTATCTTTATAGATCATAATTGAAAATCAGTAGGAAAACCAATTTTTTTTGCAAATTCATAAACTTCATTATAATTAAACCTGGGTTGATCCTTGATATCAAAATAATGAAAATAATCTTGATTATCAATTTCATCCCATTCTGGATTGTGGTTGTCGAAATCAGAGTTGGGAATTTTATCCATATTAAAACCAGAATCTGAAGTAAGAACCTGTTCATCGGAATCAGGCTCGCTTAAAATTTCTAAATATTCGGATGCATTTAAAATTGGCGGTGAGCAACTATTACATGTAATAAAAACAGAACTACTCATATTTGATAATTTAATTTCCATAAGATTTTTGACCAATATAAAGTTATTAAATTAGGATATCAGCCCATTGGAGTTAAGCACATAATGTAGATACAATAATTTGACAATACAAATTAATAAATTTAATTCATTTTGTCAAGTAATTTTTAGAATTCCCCAATAAAATTATTTCACAATTCGTTTTACTAATTCAAAGTAGCATTGTTTCACAAATATGAAAAAACATACTGGCATGACAATCTGAAAGCGAGGTTAAATTATGTTGCATTGAAATGATTGAATTTTATTTAGTGAATTATCATTTACTTATCTAATTGGAAACAAATTAATTAAAAATGTTCACTTAAATCCTATTAGGGAGGATACAATGGAAGCAAAAACTTTAGTCGAGATGTTTCAAGAAGTGGTAAAAAAACATGGGCAGAAAACTTCTCTAATGCAAAAAGTGGCGGGCGAATTCAAAGGATTCTCTTACGATGAATTTGGAAAACGGGTAAAGAATTTTGCCTTAGGATTAGCGTCATTAGGGATAACCCATGGCGACCGAATTGCTATGATTTCGGAGAACCGTCCTGAATGGGCAATATCAGATTTTGGAATTTTGTCTTTAGGAGCAACCAATGTTCCGATCTATCCTACCATAACGCCGCAACAAATCGAGTACATTTTAAAAGACTCGGGCAGCAGGCTGATCATCGTTTCCAAGCCTGATTTGCTGGAAAAGATTTTACAAATTAAGGACAACCTGCCTGCGCTTCAGAAAATCATCTGCATGGACGAATCTGAGACCAAAAAAGATTACATGCTCAAGTTCGAAGATTTGTATCAAATGGGCAAAAAATTCGACAAGGATCATGCTGGCTACTTCGAAAATGCTTTAAAAAAAGTTATGCCCGATGATCTCTGTGGAATCATTTACACCTCGGGAACCACGGGAGCGCCAAAAGGTGTTATGCTAACCCACAATAATTTGTTATCCAATGTCATGGCTGCCAAACAAGTCATCAGGGTGGATGAAACCGATACTCTGCTTTCATTTCTACCCTTATGTCATTCTTTTGAAAGAATGGCGGGACACTTCCTGGCAATTTGTGCTGGAGCAACAATAGCTTACGCTGAGAGCGTAGAAACAGTAGCTGATAATTTGGGTGAAGTAAGACCCACTTTAATGACCAGCGTACCTCGTCTCTATGAAAAAATTTACGGCAGAGTCATAGAGAATGCGAATGCTGGTTCATCTCTAAAGCAAAAAATCTTCTGGTGGGCAGTCAATACCGGTGAAAAATATGTTAACGCCAAAACCAAAGGTAAAATATCCGGCGGATTGAATTTCAAATATAACCTGGCAACGAAGTTAGTGTTCAGTAAGCTTCAACAGCGTGTTGGTGGAAGATTACGGTTCTTTGTTTCAGGTGGAGCACCTTTGCCCAAAGAGATCGCTGAATTTTTCTACAAAGCAGGCATTCTGATTTTAGAAGGCTATGGACTGACCGAGACATCGCCCGTTATTACCGTGAATCGTGAAGAACAATTCAAGTTCGGCTCAGTCGGTCCAGCCGTTCCCGGTGTCGAAGTGAAAATAGCTGATGATAGTGAAATATTAACACGTGGTCCCCATGTGATGAAAGGCTATTATAAAAATCCAGAAGCTACTGCTGAATCCATTGATAAAGAGGGCTGGCTTCATACCGGGGATATTGGTATCCTGGATAAAGAGGGCATGCTTTATATTACCGATCGCAAGAAAAATATTCTTGTCACCTCTGGCGGCAAAAATGTGACACCAGCGACCATCGAGAATCTCTTAATCACCAGTCCGTATATCGAGCAGGTTATGGTTATTGGTGACAAACGTAACTACCTGACAGCGTTGATCGTGCCCAGCTTTCCTGCCTTGCAGAAATATGCCGATGAGAATGGGATCAGCTATTCAAACGTCAAAGAGCTATTGACTAACGATAAGATTTATGCAGCACTCGATGCTGATGTCCAGAATTTGACCAAAGACCTGGCACGGTTTGAGCAGGTCAAAAAGTTCACTTTGATGCCGAAAGAATTCAATATTGAAGATGGTGAGCTAACTCCGACCTTGAAGGTGAAACGGAAAGTGGTGTCGGAGAAGTATGCTGATGTAATTAACCAGATGTATGTAGAGTAGGACAGGATGGTATCCTGTACAGACAGGATTTGAACTTCCCGAAGGTTTTGAACCTTCGGGGGGTTTTTTATTCAGTTTTCGCATCTGGTTTAAAAGTAACATAAATGGACCCGCTAAAAGACAAATCTTTGTTTTATCAACTATCGGCTAAAATTTTTTCTTGACAAATAGAGATAAAAATTCTATATTTGTTATACAAATACATAATTATATGAACGTATAACAAAAGGTGGATCCACAGATAAGATTTTCATTAAAGAGCTAATCAATCCCAAGTCTACCCTTTATAGCCATCTTAACTATCTTTTTGAACACTCATTGGAATATGCGCAGGGCAGCAATCTATTACGGGCGATTTTAAAAATACTGGCGGAAAATGACCAGCAGAGAATTACAGACATAGCAAAAAAAATATATCGTGAATGACATCTTAACATTCTACTTTAAATGGTCGGGAGAAATATAGATGAGCAACATCAAACTTTTCGAATCGAAAAAGATTCGTGCCACATGGCATGAAGCTGAGCAAAAATGGTATTTTTCGGTCGCTGATGTGGTTGCTGCTTTGACTGACAGTCGTGATGTGAAACAATATATTAAAAGAATGCGGCATCGTGATCCTGAATTGAATTCCTACTGGGGTACAATTTGTACCCCCCTTGAAATGACTACGGCAGACGGTAAAAAAAGAAATATTCAGACGGCAAATGCAGAGGGGCTGTTAAGAATCATTCAATCAATACCTTCACCAAAAGCAGAACCTTTTAAAAGGTGGCTGGCACGGGTAGGCTATGAACGGTTGGAAGAAATTGAGAATCCAGAATTAGCTGCATATCGGATGCGTGAAATTTATCACTCCAAAGGATATAGCCAAGAATGGATTGAAAAACGAATGAGAGGCATCGCTATTCGTGATGAGCTGACGGACGAGTGGAAAAAGCGGGGTGTGAAAGAGAGTCGGGAATTTGCTATTTTAACAGCGGAGATAAGCAAAGCCACTTTCGAATTGACTCCTGCTCAGTATAAAAAATACAAGAGTCTCACGAAACCTGGCGATAACCTACGAGATCACATGACCGACCTCGAACTGATCTTTACAATGCTCGGTGAAGCGTCCACTACAGAGATAGCCAGGAACAGAAATACCAAGGGATTCCAGCAGAATAAAAAAGTTTCGAAGCAAGGCGGAAAGATCGCTGGCGATGCCAGAAAAGCACTGGAAAAAAAGTCGGGCAAAAAAGTAGTATCCAGACAAAATTACAAGGAATTGCCAGAGAGAGAAGCAAGAAAATTGCCTGTGGGGAAAAACAAAACATGAATGACATCAATAAATTTCAAGAGCTTGCAAACAATTCTTATAAATATGCACAACAACTAAAAAAACA
>CBFDBN010000110.1:0-9525 GCA_965603055.1 uncultured bacterium
GGGCGATTAGCTCAGGTGGTTAGAGTACTTGCTTGACATGCAAGGGGTCACTGGTTCAAGTCCAGTATCGCCCACTAAATATTCGATTAAGTGAATGATATGCCGAATTCTCACTCATCTGCAATTCGGCTATCTGATATTTTGACAGTGCTGATTGGTGAGCGGTTTGTGGTGAGTCGTAAATATAGTCAGAAATATTTTTTATTATATATATCTGCTAAAATAGATTAAATATATCAATACAACTTACCAATCACAACTCACTAATTTAGCTTTCGATTTACGCAACTGAAATACCTGAAAATTTATATGATAAAGAAAGATCAAGGTCGTGAGGATGGACAGGGTTAAGATAACTTTTCCTGATGGTGACATACAAGAATATCAGAAGGGTATCACACCACAACAGATTCTGGAGCAGATTAATAGTCAAGCATTGTCAAAAAAGACGGTCGCAGTTCGATTTAATGAACGTTTGATTGATCTTGTTCGACCGATTGAAGAAGACGGTGCATTAGTGTTTATCAGCCATGAAACTCCAGAAGGGATGGAAGTGTTCTGGCATAGCTCGGCGCACATCATGGCGCATGCGATTAAAAAGTTATATCCCGAGGCGAAATTCGGTTTTGGCCCGGCATTGGAAGATCGATTTTTTTACGATTTCGATATAGAAAAATCTCTTACTCCAGATGACCTGGAAAAGATCGAACAAAAAATGAGAGAGATTGTTGAACAAAACAGTCCTTTCAGTCGGGAAAATTTATCAAAAGAAGAGGCAGTCAAACTATTTAAAGACCGAAATGAGCCATATAAAGTTGAACATTTAGAAGAGTTAGAAGATAGCACCAGCATCTATAAAGAAGGGGATTTTGTCGACCTCTGCTCGGGTCCCCATTTGCCTTCCAGCGGGATGGTGAAACATTTCAAGCTGTTAGCGATCTCTGGCGCTTATTGGAAAGGCGACGAAAGCAATCCAATGCTGCAGAGAATCTATGGCGTTTCGTTTCCCAAAAAATCTCAGCTCGATGATTTTCTTCATAAATTAGAAGAAGCCAAGAAGCGGGATCATCGCCGGTTGGGAAAAGAACTCGATCTTTTTAGTGTTAATGATGAATGTGGGGCAGGACTGATTTTATGGCATCCCAAAGGGGCGTTGATTCGCAAAATAATGGAAGATTTCTGGCGGGATGAACATTTAAAAGGCGGGTATGAACTGGTATTTACGCCTCATATCGCCAGGCTCGATCTTTGGGGCAAGAGCGGGCACCTGGATTTTTTTGCTGAAAACATGTATTCTCCGATTGAAATGGATAATTTGCAGTATCAATTAAAACCGATGAACTGCCCTTTTCATCTTTTGATCTATAAAAACCAGGGAAAAAGTTATCGAGATTTGCCGATACGATGGGCTGAGTTGGGTATGGTTTATCGTTATGAACGATCGGGAGTTTTGCATGGTTTGATGCGAGTTCGGGGCTTTACCCAGGATGATGCGCATATTTTCTGTCGTCCCGATCAATTGCAGGAAGAAATAATCAGGTGTCTTGATTTTACTATTCTTATTTTGAATACTTTCGGATTTACGAACTTTGATATTTATCTTTCAACCCGTCCGGAAAATTTTGTCGGTGAAGTTGACAATTGGGATCGAGCTACTGAAGCTCTGAAATTAGCTCTTGAAAAGAAAGGACTTGATTATCAAGTAGATCCTGGTGAAGGTGTTTTTTATGGGCCAAAAATCGATATTAAAATAAAAGATGTGCTTGATCGTGCCTGGCAGTGTACTACTATCCAGGCTGATTTCAATGAACCTGAAAGATTTGACATCACCTATCGAGCCCAGGATGGAAAGGATCATCGCCCTATTATGATTCACCGTGCGTTAATGGGTTCATTAGAACGATTTTTTGGAACGTTGATCGAGCATTATGCTGGAGCGTTTCCAACCTGGCTGGCTCCAGTCCAGGCTATTATTCTGCCGATTACCGATACGCAGAATGATTTTGCTTTTAGCATTGAAAATGAATTTAAAGCTCGTGATATTCGAGTTCAAGTTGATGATCGCAATGAAAAGATTGGTTTTAAAATAAGAGAGGCTGAGCTTCAGAAAATTCCGTATATGATCATCGTGGGAGAAAAAGAAGCTAAGTCAGGTCAAATTTCAGTAAGAAAAAGAAAAAAAGGAGATATTGGTCAGTTTGAAGTAAAGCATTTTATCGAGCAAATACTAAAAGAAATTGTTGAAAAGGTTATTGACTGAAAGGACTATAATATTACTTTAAGTTTATTAACCATTTAGGGAGGGCACACCATTAAGAAAAAAGAAGTACGGGTAAATGAACAAATTAAAAGTCCCCGTGTACGAGTGATTGGTGCTGATGGCAAACAAGTCGGTATCCTCAAAATCGGCGAAGCAAACAAGCTGGCAATGGATGCAGGGTTAGACCTCGTAGAAATTGTACCTAACGCCGATCCGCCCGTGTGTAAAATTATTGATTACGGTAAGTATAAATACGAACTGAGCAAAAAAGATAAAATTCAGAAAAAAAAGCAGCATGTTATTCATGTCAAAGAGATACGATTAAGCCCCAAGATCGAACAACATGATATGGACTTTAAAATTAAACATGCCAGAAAATTTTTAGAGCAGGGAGATAAAGTAAAGTTTAATATTCTTTTTAAAGGAAGACAAATCGCGCACAAAGAGTTTGGTGACAAATTAATGAAAAAAATCATCGAAGAATTAAGTGATCTGGCAAAAATAGAAAGCCCGCCTCAATTTGAGGGAAGAAACATGGTCACTGTTTTAATCAAGAAATAAATGAGGTAGTTATAATGCCAAAAATGAAAAGTAAACGAGGAGCCGCTAAAAGATATAAAGCAACAGGCTCTGGAAAAGTAAAAAGACATCATGCTTATGCAAGTCATATTCTAACATCAAAAACGAGAAAGAGAAAAAGAAATCTCAGGAAATCATCCCTGGTTTCTAAAGCAGATGAAAAACGTGTAAAAGAATTAATTTTAGCATAGATAATAATTGGAGGGGAAATGCCCAGATCTAAATATAGCGTAGCATCCCATAGACGCAGAAAAAAGATATTAAAAGCTGCTAAAGGATATTTTGGCGGAAAACATAGATTATTGAAAACCGCTAAAGAAAGTGTGGAAAAAGCGCTTCAGTATTCATATCGTGACCGCAGGAAAAGAAAAGGACAATTTAGACGTTTATGGATTACTCGAATTAATGCAGCAGCTCGGAATCATGGCATGAGCTATTCTGTATTTATTGATGCCTTGAACAAGAAAGATATTCAAATCAATCGAAAAATTTTAGCCGATATGGCAGTGAATGATCCGCAAGCATTCGAAAAATTGGTGCAACAGGTTACATCATCATAGGTTAGCGAATGGCACAGGCTTTAAGTGATATTTTAAATAAACTCGAGCAACTTAAAAATAAATTTGTCAAAGATATTTCTCAAGTTAAAGACGATAAGCAGTTAGAAGAAGTTCGGATAAAATATATCGGCAGAAAAGGGGAACTTGCGTCATATTTTGGATTAATGGGGAAGCTCTCTGCCGATGAACGACCCGATGCTGGTAAACAGCTTAATATTATAAAAAAGTATTTTCAGGAAAGCATTGATCAAAAGATCAGGCAACTGAAGCCGGTTTATAAATCAGTTGAATTTTTTGATGTAACATTGCCAGGTATTCCAGCACAAATTGGCACGAAACATCCATTATATCAAGTGCTGGATGAAATAAAAAATATTTTCATTAGCCTGGGATTTACCATCGAAATTGGACCTGAGTTAGAAACAGATTACTACAATTTTGAAGCGCTAAATACCCCTGAAAATCACCCGTCACGGGATCTTCAAGATACTTTCTATATTTCAGATAAGTTATTGCTCCGTACGCAAACTTCACCAGTGCAGATTCGAACCATGGAACGAATATCTCCGCCAGTACGAATGATCGCACCGGGCAAGTGTTTTCGGAAGGATACACCAGATGCCACACATTCGCCGGTGTTTCACCAGGTCGAAGGCTTGTGCGTTGATGAAGGTGTAACATTTGCGGATTTAAAAGGTGTGATTACTGCCTTTGCGAAAAGATTATTTGGAGCAGAAATGAAAATTCGTTTCCGACCCAGTTTTTTCCCATTCACTGAACCAAGCGCAGAATACGATTTCTCCTGCATATTCTGTTACGGTAAAGGATGCAATGTCTGCAAAGGTTCTGGTTGGTTGGAAATCTCGGGCGCCGGCATGGTCGATCCGGCTGTTTTCAAGTTTGTGGGTTATGACAGTGAAAAGTACACCGGGTATGCCTTTGGCATGGGGGTCGAGCGGATAGCGATGCTGAAATATGGAATCAATGACATCCGAACCTTCTTCGAAAATGACCTTCGGTTTTTGAACCAGTTTTAATGTCCGAACTGGATTAGCTGATTTGCTGCTGGAATCATTCATTAGAATTAACTAAACACACCAAGGAAACTATTTATTTGTGTTTTCGTGGTTGTAAAGTATTTTAAATTGAAAATAGTGGAGTAGGGTTTCTTTGAAAGTAACGGTAGACTGGCTAAAACAATATGTTGATTTTTCTCAATCGCCTGATGAAATCGGCCATGCATTGACGATGTTGGGATTAGAGGTGGATAGTGTCCAACAGATCTGTTATGATTTTGAAAATGTTGTCGTGGGAAAAATCATCGATATTAAAAGGCATGAACAAAAAGAGAATTTAAGCATTTGCCATGTCGACGTTGGCAAGGAAACCCTTAAATTGGTTTGTGGCGCCCCTAATGTAGCAGTTGGAATTAAAGTACCAGTTGCCCTGGTCGGTGCAAAATTACCGGGCGATTTTGTTGTCAAAGCAGCAAACATTCATGGCTATGATTCTCCTGGCATGATCTGCTCAGAAGCAGAGCTTGGTCTATCTCACCAGGGCGAAATTATCATGGTGTTAAATGATAAAGCTAAGGTCGGGCAGGATTTAAAAAAAGTTTTGGATAGGGGAGAAGTCGTTATCGAAATTGACCTGACACCCAATCGACCAGATTGTCTTGGCGTCATTGGAGTTGCCAGGGAAATCAGCGCCCTCAATCGATCTTCTGTTCAAAAACCTGCCATTCATCTTAAAGAATCATCTTCACGAAAGATTACTGATGTAATTGAAGTCATAATTGAGAATCCAGAAAGTTGTCCCCGTTATGCGGCTCGTTATATTGAAGGTATAAAAATTAAGCCTTCTCCACGCTGGCTGATTAAAAAATTGGAAGCCATTGGTTTGCGCACCATAAATAACGTGGTCGACGTAACCAATTACGTGATGATGGAAACGGGACAACCGTTGCATGCTTTTGATTATGATTTGCTCGAAGATCGAAAGATAATTGTTCGTCACGCTAAAAAAGGCGAAAAGTTTACGACCCTCGATGAAAAGGAACATACTTTAACAAACACTTCGCTGTTAATTTGCGATGGTGAAAAACCCGTTGCTCTTGCTGGCGTAATGGGTGGATTAAATTCTGAAATTTCAACCGAGACCACCAACGTTCTAATAGAAAGCGCGTATTTTGATCCAGCGAACACTCGAAAGACAGCAAAATCGCTGGGGATTTCTACTGACTCATCCCATCGGTTTGAAAGAGGCGTTGATCCCGAAGGTCAGATTTATGCTATGGAACGTGCCACGCAATTAATTTATGAATTAGCCGGCGGAGAAGTTGCCCAGGGAAATATTGATTGTAATCCCCGACCGATTCCAGCAAGAAAAATCAAATTGAGAGTCGATCGAGTTAATCATTTATTAGGTACCTCGATCAGCAAAACAGAAATTGCTGATATACTCAATCGGCTTGAATTCAAAACAAAGATTGAAAAAAATTTTATTTTAGTCGATGTACCTTCTTTCAGGGTCGATATTGAGCGAGAAGTCGACTTGATCGAGGAGGTAGCTCGAATTTATGGATTCGACCGAATTGAAGAGGAAATTTATTCCAACATTGCCCTGGTTAAGCCTGAAAATAAAGTAGAGAAGTTTAATCAATTGTTGCGGGACATATTTTTCGGCATGGATTATAACGAAGTTTTGACCCAAAGTTTAATCAATTTTAATTGGGCAGATAAATTTTCTGATTACCCAGTTATTAAACTTAGAAACCCGATCAGTGAAGATTTAGGAACGCTTCGTACCAGTTTGATCCCTGGTTTATTACAGGTTACTAAATGGAATAAAAATCGGTATCTAAACGATCAAAAACTATTTGAAATTGGAAATATCTTTTATTGGCTGGATAAGGAACGCAATTCGCATCATGAAAAACAGAAGATTTCTTTAATTAGAACCGGAAATGCTAATTTAAAAAATTGGCTCGAAAAAGAACGATCATCAACTTTTTATGATTTAAAAGGTGATATTTTTTCGTTGTTGGCTAAGCTGAAAATTAATAATTTTAAATGTCAACAAAGTTCGCTAAAGTTCCTTAATGACAAAGCAATAGAATTATCAATTGATAACAAAAACATTGGTTATATCGGCGCACTTTCATCAGAGATGTTAAATTTTTTAGATGTCGAAGATGATATTTTTATAGCTGAATTGGATTGTCATATCCTTTTTGAACAATTTAATTGGGATAAAAAATTTCAGCCAATTCCAAAATATCCAGCGATAAAACGTGATCTTTCAATTTTAATTGATCAGCAGATACCGGTGGAAGAAATCGAAAAAATCATCTGGAAATCTGGTGGAGAATTTTTAAAATCAGTCAACCTGTTTGATTTTTATAAGGGAAAACAGATTGCCCCGGATCAAAAGAGTTTCGCATTTTCATTAACATTTTATTCGCTAGATAAAACACTAACTGAGAAAGAAGTTGACTCAAGCATCACCCTGATTATTCAAACTTTAAAATCAAAATTAAATGCGCAATTAAGAGCTTAACTTTTAGGAAGTTCTGAATGGATTATACAGAACTGGACAATCTCGAAGCGAACATTAAAAAAGCAATTGAAGTGATTCAAAAGCTGCAAAGTGAGAATCACCGGTTAAAGCAGGAAAATAATAATTTACTTAATCGAATCAGAGAAAATGAACGTACCATCAATCAGTTAAAGAAATTATCTCAAGACAATGGTTATGTAGTAGATCAAATACATAGTTACGACGAAAAAGAAGGGAAAATGAAACAGAAAATTCAGCAAATGCTGGAAAAGCTGGAAAGCTTTCAACAGCTTTCAACGAATGATGAATTAAGCGACGTATAAAATAACTGAAATCAAATTGATAGAAATAAATAGTCAGAGCCTTATGAGTGATGAATATAACATACTCAAGGTCAATATCTACGGTACAGAATACCCGATAAAGGGAACTACGGATGTTGAATATATCAAAAAAGTAGCTCAATATGTTGATAGTAAAATGAGGGAAGTAAATAAAAATATTTCAATCGATTCCTCATTAAAAGTGTCCATTTTAGCGGCTTTAAATATAACGGATGAGCTATTTAAGCAAAGAGAAAAAAGCACAACATCTGTTTCTGGACCGGAATTAGATGAGAAATTAAAAAAATTGAACAAAGACCTGGATGAATGTTTAAAAAGTATTAGTCCCTAATATCATCTCTCTGGTTAATCCCTGTTTTTAGTAATTTTGCGACGTACAGCTTAAATCATCATCACAACAGCGATCGTAACACAATCTTCCAGTTTGTGTTGTTTGTGACACTGCAACACAAATCCACCAGGGGCGAATTAAGAAATCGAATATTTGCCAGGAAGGACTTTAAGCTGGTTGTGTGGATTATATCTATATGTCTTATGAATTACCAAAAACAGGGATTTTTTTTGTGATGAAATTAAAAAATGAAAAATTGGAGGGGAGATGGAAATATATTCATTGATAGCTATTGTTGTAGTCGGTATCATAGCGTTTATCAGCGGCTGGATATCAAACAAAAAGATTGGGCAAGCCAAAGTCGCTAATGCCGAAAAAATGGCAGAAAAAATAATTAACGATGCTGAAAATACGTCTAATACACTTAAAAAAGAGAAGTTATTGGAGGTTAAAGATGAGTGGATAAAGCTCAAACAAAATTTTGAAAATGAAACCAAATCTCGCCGAAATGAATTAACGAAGTTAGAAAAACAACTGGCAAACCGTGAGATCAACATGGATCGTAAGGTTGATCTACTAACTAACAAAGAGAAGAAACTTAATCAATTAGAAAAATCTTTAGGTTTTCGAGAGACAAAAGTTTCAAAGCTGGAAAGTCAATTAGAAAGAATCATCAAAGAGCAAAATGAAAAGCTGGAGAAGATTTCAGGTATCTCCAACGAAGAAGCAAAAAAGATTTTAATGGAAAACCTGGTAGATAAAGCCAAACAAGAAGCTGCCCAGATCATAAAAGACATCAAAGATCAGGCGAGACAAAATGCATCGAGAGAAGCCAAAGAAGTTATTATTCAGGCGATCCAGAGAACCGCAGCAGATCACTCAGTGGAAACTACCGTATCAGTTGTCAATCTTCCCAATGATGAAATGAAGGGAAGAATCATTGGACGTGAAGGAAGAAATATTCGAGCGTTTGAAACTTCAACCGGCATTGAAGTTATTGTTGATGATACGCCGGAAGCCGTAATTCTTTCCGGATTTGATCCGTTTCGACGTGAGATTGCCAGGCTTTCCCTGGAAAAGTTAATCACCGATGGAAGAATTCATCCAGCCCGAATTGAAGAAGTTGTGGAAAAGACGCAAAAGGAGATAGAAGAAAAAATTGTCGAAATTGGTGAACAAGCACTGCTTGAATGCGGGGTACACAATGTCCACCCTGAAATGGTAAAACTATTAGGAAAGCTGAATTATCGAACCAGTTATGGTCAAAATGTGCTACAACATGCCAAAGAAGTGTCGTTTTTATCAGGGCTGATGGCAGCCGACCTGGGATTGGATGCATCCCTGGCAAAAAGGGCAGGACTGCTACATGATATTGGAAAGGCACTTGATAAGACAACGGAGGGCACCCACACTGAAATCGGCGCTGAAATTGCAAAAAAATACAAAGAACATGCAATTGTGATCAATGCCATAGCCTGTCATCATGAAGATATTGAACCTATATCACCAATCAGTATTTTAGTACAGGCTGCCGATGCCATTTCTGGATCAAGACCCGGCGCAAGAAGAGAAACGCTGGAAGGATATGTCAAGCGATTGCAGAAATTAGAACAACTGGCAGAGTCTTTTAGCGGTGTTGTGAAAACGTATGCCATTCAAGCCGGTCGAGAAGTGAGAGTGATGGTCGAACATGAACAGATCAATGATGCCATGGCAGATCAGCTTTCTTCAGATATCGCCGAAAAAATACAGGCTGAAATGGAATACCCGGGGCAGATAAAGGTGACTGTCATTCGGGAATATCGGTCAATTGATTATGCGAAATAGACTTTCAAATGAAAAAATTAACGTTTTATTTATAGCCGATATTATTGGTAAACCTGGTTTAATTAT
>CBFDBN010000111.1:0-9439 GCA_965603055.1 uncultured bacterium
AGTTTCATCATTCGATGTTTTAAATTCTCCGATATATCCCCCCCGGAATAAAAAATCGCCGCTCATTCAACACCACTCCCAGAACTTTCACACCAGCTTCCTTTAATTGGTCCCGGGCTTGGTCAATAATCTCCCAGCGGGTCTGGTTGGCTTTAACGACAAACAGCACGCCATCTGTTAGTTTGCTCAATGCCAGCGTTTCAGGATGACCAATGATTGGCGGCGCATCGATCAGGATGTATTCAAACTGTCTGCGCAGCTTTTCCATGAGCGATTTTACCCGCATCGATACCCAGGCGTCGTGACTGTTGCCATTGGTTTTGTCCGAGGTGATAAAATTAAAATGTTTTTTCCGAAAGGGTTTGGTTCAATTTTCAATCATGCCCGGGCAGATGGGAAAAAATATATCATAAAATTCAAAAACGGAAAATTATATCATGAGCAAATATTTCCAGGCGGGTATTAGCTGGATTACTTTATTATTGGTCTTAATTTCTGTTTCTTCATCTAAGGAAACAATAATGGAATGGTTAAGATCAAGCTCCTGCATCGCATCGTTGAGAGCTTTCATTTCTCGATTTTTGGTTTGAGAGGCAGTTAGAGATAGACAGACTTGAACGAGGTTGGGATTGTCCTGGTTGTCCATCCAGAGAAAATCGACTTCATTTCCCTTTTTGGTGCGATAGTAAAAAATACGGTTACTGATTCGTCTCAAATGGCTGAAGATGATATTCTCTAATAATAGACCCTTATTTTCGGACAGCCTCGGGCTGACTGAGTTTACCAGGCCATGATCAATACAATAAGCTTTTTTTTCGTTCACATTCTGTTTTGAAATAGATAGGTCGAAAATTTTTACTGAGAAAATGAAATAAGCATCCTCAAACCATTGTATGCAGCTTGAAACAAAATCTTTGCTTACTTTATGACCGATTGATTTCAGATATGCTGTTATGCGATTCAGCGAATATAATGTCGCTATCGAAGAAATCATACGATAGCCGGCTTGCATCACCGACCAGGGATGGATAGCATTGTGTCGCTCAATGACATCTCGATGTAAAATTGTCTTATAGTATTCTTGATGAATCATCCTTCTGATGTTATCAGAAACATTTCTAACCTCGGGGAAGCCGCCAATTTTAAAATATTCGTCAAAATGATTTCTAACCAGTAGCCGATTTCTGGATGTCAGGGTCTGGTAATCGGTTTGTTTATAATCTAAAAATTCTTTAAAAGAAAACGGGAAAAGCTCCCACGCTATCGATCTCCCTCTCATCTGGGTAGCAATTTCCTGTGAAAGCATTTTAGACGAAGAGCCGGTAATAAAGACTTCACAATTTTCTGTTCTTAATATGCGATCAACAAATGGCTCCCAGTTTTTTACCTCCTGGATTTCGTCAAAGAAACAGTATATTTTCTCGGTTGCTTTTTTTTCTGGATACAAAGAAAAAAATGCTTCTGTTATCAGGTTCAGGTCCCCGCCGATTTTCAGGTCATTCAGTCGATCATCGAAAAAGTTTATAAATAAAATATTTTCTTTTTTAATTCCTTGTTTCAACAAATCATCAATAATCTGGTAAAGAAAAGTAGATTTACCACCCCGTCTTACTCCCATACAGACAAAGGCTTTTTTTTCGATAACCTGGTATTCAAGATGTCGTTTAATACCGGTAAACAACTGTTCATTCTGAAAATCCAGGATCAGTTCTTTGATCAGGTTGATCATCAGTTGTCCTTTCAATTTTGAAATTGGTAAGAATATTTGCCAATTAATTAATTTATCGGCAAGTTAATTTACCAATTTAAATTGAAATTGTCAACCTTTTTTTCCAATTTTTGTTCAAGATGGGATATTCAAGTTTCATCATTCGATGTTTTAAATTCTCCGATATATCCCCCCCGGAATAAAAAACCGCCGCTCGTTCAAAACCACACCCAGAACCTTCACGCCAGCTTCTTTTAGCTGCCCCCGGGCTTCGTCAATAATCTCCCAGCGGGTCTGGTTAGCTTTGACGACAAACAGCACGCCGTCGGTTAGCTTACTCAATGCCAGCGTTTCAGGATGACCAATCACTGGCGGGGCATCGATCAGAATGTATTCAAACTGGTTGCGCAGCTTTTCCATGAGCGATTTAATCCGCAGCGACACCCAGATGTCCTGGCTGTTGCCATTGGTTTTTCCCGAGGTGATAAAATTAAATTGATTGGGCGATATGTTTATAGTATAACTATTTTTCTGGCTGGCGGTCAAAACAAACTCATTGATGCCGTGCTGCTGGTCAATGCCGAACATCCAGTGCAGATTTGGCTTGTTCAGGTTACCATCGATGACCAGGACACCACTTTTTTGCCGTTCTATTTGTTCATTACCAGTGGAATAAACGCCATCATCAGCGTTTGCGACATGATTATTGCTATGCAGCGATTGCGCCAGCATGAGTGACAGGTAATAGCTTATGGTGGAGCAGCCTTCACCAGGGACAGAGCTGGTAACGGCGATCACCTGAACGCCCTGTTCCGCATGAGCCATCTGCACGTTCTGTTTGAGCATTGCAAAGTTTTCGACCGCTTCCCGGGGCAGTTCCACTGTTGGCAATGAGATCGCCGGTTGTTCCTCAACATGCGGAACCCAGGTCGTGTCGAGCCTGCCCTCGTGTTCTGCTTTGGTTAGTGCGTCGTATACGAAGCTCATAAGTTTAGCCTATTCTACCCGATCCCCCCAATTTGGCTAGATTCCCTCATTTGTTTTAATCCAATTCATAAATATTAAAAAATTCCAAATGACAAATAACAAAATCCAAACCTGTCCGACATTTGGCCATAAGCGTCAACCTAGGCTGTTACATTTGAATAAAAATTTTCCGGCATGTTTTGAAATGACAAAATACACACATTTAAACCTTATTTTTGTTTTTTTAAGCTTAGTAGCAATAACAACCCACACATTTTTACCTTATTACCTTATTTTTCTCAAACATCTCCTATCAAACAAGGTAATAAGGTTCAGGGAAGTTGGTGGATACTCATGTTACTAAGGTGTAAAAGATTAAAATAAGGTTTTTACCTGCCACCCGACTCATTCTCAGATCGAGAAGAAGGAGAGAAAAATTCTAAAACAAAAGCTGCAGGAAGTTTTTGTAGAAAATTTACGGGATATGTAACACCCTAGCGTCAACCTAAGCTCTTTTTTAACGCAGAGAATCATGCCAAAGGCAGATTCGCCTCTGGCGAACGCAAAGGAGACGCAAAGAGCGCAGAGTTTTTAAAAATTCATTTTATTTCTTTGAGACCTCAGTGTCTTCTTAGCGATCTCTGCTTTTAAGTTTATACCCATAATGAGTCGGTTGAACTTTTAAATATCAAATAACCTGTTAAGTTGACGCCAATAGACATTTGGCGGTTAAATCTCAATATACAATAATCAAATAATAAACGACGTCATTACTTAATGTTAGGTGTATTACTAAGACGAAACACCAAAAAGATTCGGAAATCTCTGTCGGAGTTTATTCAATCGAGCAACATTCTCGGTGTTAACAGTTGCTTTGAATGGTTCTGGGCTTATCTTTTCTGAAAATTTTTCGGTGGTTTGATAATGTTGATTTTTAACCTCTGACAATGGTTTTTCAGGAATCGGCTCTGGCTCATTGTATTGGTCGTCGAGCTCGACCTTTCTGACAATCTCGGGCACGATGCGATGGGCGTCAAGGCTGTAGCCCATGAGCAATGCCTTATCGCACAGGACATTGATGGCGCGGGGAATTCCGCTGGTGTAACGATAGATTTCGTCAATGGTTTGAGGTAAAAATATATCGTTGGAATTGCTGTTTTGCGCCAGGTTTTCATTGATTAAGCCAGCGCTGGTTATATCGCTATATGATTGTGTATTTGCTATGGACTGGTTTTGAGTGATCTGTTTATCTCTTAACTGCTCCCAGGTTAGCAATCCCGGTGCTGAGCCATTGCCGGGAGACTGCTGCACCGCCATTGGGCTTGGGCTTAAATCTTTGTCTTTTATATCCTGGTTTGATGGCTTGTTATTTAATGGCTTGTGCTGTGCCACGCTGATTCGATGGTTAATATATTCCCCGGTTTCGGTTCGATTCAGATTGGTTAGGTGAAATCGCAGGGCGATCCGTTGTTTGAGCTGGCGCAAGTCGGGTCGATCCAGGACTTTTCTCAGCTCCGGCTGTCCCACTAATAAGATTTGCAGCAGCTTGGTGCGCGGTGTTTCTAAATTGGAGAGCAGCCGAACCTCTTCCAGCACGTGAGGCGTCAGGTTTTGGGCTTCATCGATAATGACCACAGCATTGCCGCCGGATCTAAAATTGGAGATCAAGAAATTGTGTAATTTTATGGTCATATCGGTTTTGGTATCGTCATTAGTCAATTCTATTCCAAACTCCCGGCAGATCGATCTAAATAGTCCTTTGGCGTTCACGATGGAATGAAAGATGAAAGCTTTCTGGGTATTGGCATCCAACCGACTCAACAGGGTATAGATCAAGGTTGTTTTGCCGGTTCCGACCTCTCCAGTGATGGATAAAAAGCCACGTCGCATCTTGATCCCATAGGTCATCTGCGCCAGCGCTTCCTGGTGACCGGGGCTGAAATAGAGAAACCGGGGATCAGGAGTGAGGTTGAATGGGAATTCTTTTAATCTGTAAAACTCTGTATACATTGGTTGATACTCGGTGTTTGATACTTGATGCTCGATGCTGGATACTTGATGCTGGATGCTTAAAAATCCAGAAACCAGTATCCGGTATCCAGTATCTAATATCCAGTATCCAGAGACCAGTATCCAGCTACAAGAAAGCTCTCATCATCCCAACTTTGTCCGGGAAAAGGTCTTCAACGGTTGAATCCAGCGCAGTGGCAGCCTTCCGCTTGAAATCTTCGGTGGCTTCAACCCGGCCGTTCTCCACCATGGAGAGATAGGGGGGACTGCATTCTAAAATTTCAGCCAGTTCGTACTGTTTTAATCCTGCCTGCCAGCGTTTGATTCTGAGCAAATTTTTCATTGTTCCAGCTCCATAAACTGTATTTCACCACAAAAATCTGGCAAACTATTTTGAGAAAAAATAATCCCAGGTGAAATTCCAAATAACAATCTCCAAATCAATGTCATTAAGTTAAGGGGAATTAGTGTCATTCCGAGCGGAGTCGAGGAATCTTTATATATCAAAAAATTAGTTGGTTAACAGATTTCTCGCTCCGCTCGAAATGACAAGCAATCTCTAACTTAATGGCATTGAATTACACGTCACAAATCATGTTTGGAATTTGAATTTTTGGTATTGGAAATTATTTGTTATTTATCACTATTTAGTCAGATTGGGTCACAAGTACTTAATTTTATTGCAAACGGGAGTGCAGTCCCTTTATGGACTGCATGATGCGGTGCATAAAGGCACCGCACTCCGATTGTTCTTCAAATCTGACGAAGTAGAATTATTATTTGGGATTTTAATTGTCAATTAATTATATTCTATCATCGATCTATTATCAAGTTTCCGGATCGATCCCCAAACCGGTAACTCCAGGTGATTTTCGACTTCTTCCGGGGAATTTAAAGTGTGGTCGAAATATTCAATAAAGAACGCCAGTCCGAATCCGCTGACCAGTCCCAGGATCGTTGCGAGGAGGACGTTCAGCTTTTTCTTGGGCTTAATGGGGATAGTTGGAGCCAGGGCAGGGGAGATGACCTTTATTTTAACGCCGCGCTCCAGTTTTGCCTGGGATATCCTGGCTTCCTCGCGTTGCTTTAATAACATGGAGTAGACTTCGCGATTATCATCGATACCACGGGACAGCCGGGTGAGCTCGTATTCTTTCTGGGCAAAATCTTTGATCTGGTTGTTAAGATTGTTTATGGTTTCCTGCAGAGCCTCCTCTTCTGCTTTGAGGGCGCGGATGGCAGTTTCCTCCAATTTCACAATTTCATCGACCTCTCGCTCAATCCGTTTCTGGGTTCTGAGAATGGCGTCCTCTAAATTTTGTACTTCCTCATATTCAGGCTTAAATTTGAGCAGCAGTTGATCGCGCTGTAACTGCAGATCGAGCATTTCGCCTCGAAGCCTGGCGATGTGTTTCTCACGACTGGGACTGTCTGAGCTTTCGGTGACCGGGATATTAGTTTTATCGCCGCTTAGTACCTGTTCTTTAATGACTTTTAGCATGGCTTCTTTGCCAATGCGCCGGGTTCGAACCCCGGTGAGCGCCTGTTCATAGGCTGATATCTTTGATAACAGGATTTCTCCCTGTCGCTCTGGGGAGATCAGTTCTTGTGATTTTTTGAATTTGGTCTGTTGCTGTTCCAATTCGCTTAATTCTTGCTCGGCAAAATTGATTTGATCCTTAAAAAATTTATATTGGTCAGATTCACTGAACAGTTGCCCACGGTGTGCGATATACACCTTTACCAGGTTATTGATCACAGCCGCAGCTAATTTTGGATCACCGGATTCATAACTGATGTCCAGCACATTGGAATCTTTGGCGTTTTCGACTTTCAATTTGGATTTGAATGCCGACAAAATCTGGTTGGTATTGGCAGAATCGACGCCTTTAAATTCAGTCTGATCCAGCTTCATGGCTTTAATGATTTTAAATGCGACCGGTGTGCTCTGCATGATCTCAATCTCGGATTTTATCCAGTCATGTTTCTCAAATCCCAGGTTTAAATTCATCCGAAACAGTAAAGATTTCTCGCTATCAATCTCTCTCTCGACCAGAATCTTGGAGCTTGCCTGGTAAACCGGTTTCATCATCACCGTGCCAACCGTTACCGTAATCACAATGCTCAGGAATACAGAGATAATGATATGTTTGCGCTTGAACACAACATTAATGAGCGTGCGCATGGAGTTTGGTTTTACTTTACTCGCTGGCGGCTCAGGGAATTGATATGGGACAAGGGAGTTCATAAGTTGTTAAGTATGTTAAAGTTGGTAAAGTGAACTAAGGTGATCTAAAATTGTTAGGCTAAACAACATTCCCACTTGCCCCCCTTCAAAGGGGGGAATTCAGGAAAGTCCCCCTTTGAAGGGGGATGTTCTAATTGACTCAAACCACATCTTTTGGTTTATCTGTAAATTTAGAACAACTTTGGTCACTTCTTTCTTTAGTCACTTGAAACTTTTGGCACTTATAACCTCATCATCTTCCATAATACCAGGCAGCCCGGAGATATACATCCAATGGTTTGATTAATCCTGCCAGAGCCTGGTCTAAGAAAGTATTTACATTGGCAATGAATGTTTTAGGAACATAGATGACGTCAAACGCTTCGACATAGAGGTCATTTTTCAGGATTGCTTCTGGTGATTTGGCTCTCAAGTTCACTCTTTTGGCATCAATGGTCCCGTCTTTGTTGCGGCGCATGAGTAAAACACTTCTCAGGTTGGCTGTTTCTTTATAGCCGCCGGCCTGGGCTAAGGTCTGGAGTACCGTCAGATTCCGCTCCAAAGGAATTGCGCCGGGGGAGTTAACTTCTCCCAGGATAAATACCTGGTAACCGCCAAAATTTCGTACAATTACGGTCACTTCAGGATTCTTGAGTATCTTGCCATAAATTTTCGTAATGAGCCTGCTCAATTGAGTCGGCGTTAAACCAGCAACCGGGATATCGCCCACCTTTTGCATGGAAATCCTGCCATCGGGACGCACATTGAGTGTCTCATTAAATCTTTCATTGTTAAAGAATTTCACTTCAATGACATCTCCGAAGCCCAGTCGATATCTTTGAGACTTAAGTGAAGGTGCCGGTTTTTTTTCCTTCTCCTTTTCCGAGGGTGCTTGTTTTTTCTCTTGCTCCTTTTCAGCAGATTCAGTTCGTTCCGGTTCTGGCTGTGTCCGCTTTTGCAATCGGATTGCGCAACTGGTGAAGAGCAGGGATAGAATGAGAATTGATGAAATTAGACGATAGATAACTGTTCTACTTTGGATCATCTGGTTACTAAGGTAATTGGGTAATAAGGTAATTGGGTAAATGGGTAATAGGGTAACTGGATTATTGAGGTAATTCGCTAATCACCTAATTACCTAATCCACTAATTGCCCAATCTCCCAATTACCCAACTCCGTACATAGCTCCGCCATCCAAGTCCCATACGGTACCCGGGAATCTAATCTATTTAGAGAGTGAGATATAATAATTAGAATATTCGAAGTTAGTTGGTTATTAAAAAACAATAAGTTAAAAATCAGAAACGAGTAACTTACTATCTCACTCCCTTAATAACTTATTAAATAAATGAAAACAAAAAAGCGATTATCCCACCTGAGCTATGTTGTTTGTATGATAATCATAAATAGCTACTTTTGATATGATTTGCGTAAAATTTTTTAGGTAATTGGTTTATTAGGCAAATGGGTAACTGGGTAATTTAGGTAATAGGGTAACCTGGTAATTAGGAAATTTCCCAATTACCTAATCCCCGAATTACCTAATCCACTAACTAGTATCTGTCGAGACATAAAGTAGTTGTCATTTCGACCGAAGGGAGAAATCTGTAAATCCAATATTTTGACGAAATTCAGATTCCTCACTCCGTTCGGAATGACAGGTTTTGAGAAAAATTGATACTTTTCAGACAGACACTAATTACCCAATCTCCTAATTACCCAATTACCTACTCCACCAATTACTCAATAAACTAAACATTCTTCGACCGAAATACAAAACCGATCGTTTTGAGTATTATTTTTAAATCAAGCGACAGAGAGCGATTTTTGATGTAATCTAAATCATAATTCAAGTTTTCGTGTATATGCTGCTCTCTTGAACCGTGCAGTTGCCACAAACCAGTGATGCCGGGTTTTACGGCTAATCTTATTGATTCTAGTAGACTGTAATTTTTAACGATAAAAGGCATCTCGGGGCGTGGGCCCACCAGAGTCATGTCGCCTTTTAAGACATTGATCAATTGCGGCAGCTCATCCAGACAGGTAGAGCGAATAATCCTGCCCACCCGGGTCAAACGCTGGTCATTTCCATCCTGTGGAGAGATCGCGTATTGATCAACTTCATGTTTCATGGTTCGGAATTTATACATATCGAATGGCTGCCCCTTTAAATCCCCATTGCGTCGGTCGCTCAAATGTCCATTGCTATGATATCGTCGATTTTTGCCAATGCGTTTTTGTCGGAAAATGATCGGTCCCCGGGAATCAAGCTTGATCAAGCAGGAAATCAGAACCATCAATGTGAGAGATATTAACAGTCCGACTCCGGCAATGATGATGTCAATCATTCGTTTGGTGAAGCTGTATAATACCGTAGGAAACCGGCTCTCACCATGACCGATCCAGGATCTTTCGACATTTGGATAAACCAATGATACCGGCTGTTTAACTATGGTTGGATAAACAGCCGGTTTTTTCTGCCTTATCTTTTCATCCAATTCCGGTTGGAGTTGGAATTGTACCCCCT
>CBFDBN010000112.1:0-9383 GCA_965603055.1 uncultured bacterium
CAAATCTGATGCAGTTTAAATTTAATTTTTTTATCTAAATAAAGCAAGTAAAAAATTATTGAGTAAAATTTAATTTAAATCTCAGTACTTTCCAGCAACATTTTTCAGAGACTCTAAAATTAAAATTCGATTTCAAAAAACAGAGAAATTACTTGTAAAACTTAACTATTTTTAATATATTACTTAGTTAAATGAGTTGAATGTATTAAATAAGTTTAGTTAGTTTTATAAGGATTTTATATTAGATTGATAACTCTAATATTAATAATAAATTCAGGAATTGAATATGAATATCAAACTTACCTTTCTGGGCGCTGCTCAAAATGTGACTGGCTCTCGATACCTATTAGAAGCAAACGGAAAACGATTTCTCATCGACTGTGGATTGTACCAGGAACGGGATTTCAGGGGCAGAAACTGGGATCCGTTCTATGTTCCGCCGAAAACACTGGATGGCGTTCTTTTAACCCATGCTCACCTGGATCATTGCGGACTGCTTCCCAAATTGGTCAAAGAAGGATTTGAAGGGAAAATTTATTGTACGCCTGCCACGGCTGAGATCGCTAAAATCATATTGCTCGATGCGGCTCATATTCAGGAAGAGGACGCTGCGTATAAAAAGAAACGACATAAAAGAGAAAAGAGAACCGGACCTTATCCAGTTGTTCCGCTTTATACCACCGAAGATGCCGAAGCCACGCTGCCCTATTTTTCTTCAGTTGGCTATAATAATCCAGTCCCAATTGGCGATGGAATTGAAGCCTCCTATCACGAGGCCGGGCATATTCTCGGATCGACCAATATCAAAGTGAAGGTGAAGCAAAATGGCGAGTCGAGAACCATTCTCTTTTCTGGCGATATTGGTAGATGGGAAACACCAATTTTGCTCGATCCGACCATTTATGAGGATGCCGATTATATTGTAATGGAATCCACTTATGGAAATCGGTTGCACGGCGATCGTGACCATATCGATGATGAGCTGGAAGAGATCATTAATTCTACTCATAAAGCTGGCGGCAATATTTTGATCCCCAGCTTTACTGTGGAGCGGTCACAGGAAGTGCTTTATTACCTGAACCAGTTATTGATCGAAGACCGCATTCCACACCTCATGGTTTTTATGGACAGCCCCATGGCGATCAAAGTGACCAGAGTGTTTCAAAGTCATCCAGAATTATTTGACGAAGATATGATAGAACTGGTACGTCGTCATGAATCCCCGTTTGATTTCCAGGGATTAAAAATGACCAGGACGGTTGACCAATCTAAAGCAATCAATCATATTCGAGGAACGGTGATCGTCATAGCTGGATCGGGCATGTGTACCGCCGGCAGAATCAAGCATCACCTGGTAAAAAATATAGATCGTCCAGAAAGCACGGTGCTGTTTGTGGGTTACCAGGCTGTTGGAACACTCGGCAGGAGAATCGTTGACGGTAATGATGAAGTTCGGATTCTGGGTCAATATTACCCGGTCAGGGCGAGAGTGGCTCAGATATCAGGTTTTTCTGCTCATGCCGATCGTGACGAATTGATGAAGTGGCTTTCTGGACACCAAAAGCCACCGAGACATCTATTCATAACTCACGGCGAAATCGAAGCCGCCCATGCGTTTGCTGATTTTATTAAAGAGAAGAAGGGATGGAATCTGTCAGTTCCTGCTTATCAAAATGAGGTTGTTTTGGATTAAAATTCCAAAATAGCTGCTTATTAGTTTTGAAAAATAAATACTGATATTGGGACACAGAATTGGAATCTTCCTTCACAGATCACTTTTATTGGTTGATCCGACAAAGAGGACTCGTACAGAAAAAATAGTTGAAAGGTTGATTCGGTGAAAGTTCTGATTCTGTGAACGATTAACTTTTTTTGAGCGGATTTTTTATGAATCAATTCAACCAAAGATGGGGCATCAATTGTTTTTTGAAAATTATTGTTATATTTTTTATTTTGAATTGGGGGAATTTAAATGCTGCAAGCCCCGAAAAATTTACATCAGATAGAGCCAGCTTTTCCGTAAAATTTAAAGAAGAAATTTCACCATATCGAGTGATCGCAGCCTTTGTGCTTCCCAATGAAATTATCAACCTTGAGGTGATCGATTCGGGAAAAAATCAAGCCTATCCAATAAAAATCCCCGATGGGAAATTAACTCAAATCACTAATAAAAAATGGCAGTGGCAGGCGCCGGCCCAAAAAGGACTCTATCCCCTGGTGATCAGCAATGAAATTTCATCAGATTCTGTCACCTTAAATATATTCGTCATCGTGCCCTTCAAAGATTTACAAGACGAGGAATTAAACGGATACCAGATAGGCAAATATCCAACCAAGCCATTGAAAAATCTGCAGATTTATAAGCCTCCAAAAGGTTTTATTGAAGTGACAAAAGAAATTGAAGAGACAGCTATTTCGCCCCATTTTAAGCTGAATCAATTTCTCTGTAAACAGAAGTGCGATTCTTGCCGGTATCTCGTTCTGGAAGAACGGCTAATTTTAAAATTAGAGTTGATTCTGGAAAAAGTGAATAAAAAAGGATATTCCTGCAATATTTTTCATATTATGAGCGGCTACCGAACACCGCATTACAATAAATCCATCGGCAATGTGAAATACAGCCGACATTGCTGGGGCGACGCGGCTGATATTTTTATCGACCAAGATCCAAAAGATGAGATGATGGATGACCTGAATAAAGACGGCAAAATCGACCACAAAGATGCCAAAGTTTTGTACGATATTATTGATGAAATGTATGGCGAGCCAGGGTACGAGAATTTTGTCGGTGGTTTGGGACGATATAAAAAAACTTCTTCGCATGGGCCATTTGTTCATGTCGATGTCAGGGGGTATCGGGCGAGATGGGGGGATTAGGGGAGTGGTTAGTGGTGAGTAGTGATTGGTGAATTGTACTCGCTAATCATTAATGACGAATTATTCAAATAATTAGCATACCATCTACTACTAACTAATCACCAATAACCACTCACCTCTCACCAAAATACAAAAGGAGATAAATAACATGGAAAACCACGAAGTAATTGCCTATTTCTCAATGGAAATCGGGCTTGATCCCGGGATGCCGACTTACAGCGGCGGTCTTGGTATTCTGGCCGGCGATACGATTCGGTCTGCTGCAAATTTAAAAGTTCCAGCGGTTGTTGTGACCCTTCTGCATCGCAAAGGATACTTTTTTCAAAAATTGGACAATACGGGCTGGCAAACAGAAGAGCCGGTGGAATGGCTGGTTGATGATTTTTTAACGGAACAGCCAGAACGGGTATCGGTTACGATTGAAGGGCGAACGGTTATGCTTCGAGCATGGAAATATGATGTGGTCGGATTTGCTGGCTTTATCGTCCCTGTTTATTTTTTGGATGCTGATCTTGAAGAAAATTCGGAATGGGATCGAACACTTACTCATTATCTCTACGGCGGAGATTTGCATTACCGATTGTGCCAGGAAGTTATTCTCGGGATTGGCGGTGTACGAATGTTGCGTGCACTCGGCTTTAAAAATATTGAGCGTTTTCACATGAACGAGGGACATTCCAGCCTGTTGACACTGGAGCTCATTGATGAATTTCAGCATAAGAAAAAGCAGGATTCCATTACCGACGAAGTGATTCAACAGGTTCGAGAGAAATGTGTATTTACCACGCATACGCCCGTTCCCGCAGGTCACGACCAATTTCCAATGGACTTAGTTAAACAAGTGTTAGGCGAACGTGAAGCATTTGAAATCCAGGGTCTTTGTACCCATGAAGGGATGCTGAATATGACTTATTTGGCGCTGAGCCTAAGTCATTATATCAATGGTGTTGCCAAAAAGCATAAAGAAGTATCCAGCCTGATGTTTGCCGATTATGTGATTGATTCCATCACCAATGGCGTGAATGCTGGCACCTGGACTTCGAAGCCGTTTCAGCATTTGTTTGATAAGTACATTCCTGGCTGGAAAGAGGATAATTACAATTTGCGTTATGTGTTAAATATTCCTAATAATGAAATCTGGCAGGCGCATCAACAGGCGAAAAAGCAGTTGATTCAATACGTCAATCGGGAAACGAACATGGGGATGGATACTGATGCGCTGACCATTGGTTTTGCCCGAAGGTCTGCAGCTTACAAACGAGCCGACCTGATTTTTGAGGATGTCGAGAGGCTAAAAAATATTTCATCGGAAGTCGCCACTATTCAGTTAATCTTTGCTGGCAAAGCCCATCCCAAAGACCAGGGTGGCAAAGAATTGATCAAGCGTATTTTTCAAGCAAAGATTTCACTAAAGAAAGAAATCAGAATCGCCTATTTAGAAAATTATGATATGGAGCTTGGTAAATTGATCACATCGGGCGTTGATATCTGGCTCAACAATCCCATTCCACCACGGGAAGCTTCAGGGACAAGCGGAATGAAGGCGGCGTTGAACGGAATTCCTTCATTAAGTATCCTCGATGGCTGGTGGATCGAGGGTTGTATTGAAGGCGTGACCGGCTGGGCAATTGGCGAAATGCAGCGAGGATCAGACGATAAAGAAAATCGAATCGCGGACGCTAAATCTTTGTATGATAAATTGGAACAAATCATCGTCCCGATGTTTTATAATGATAGGCAGCAGTTCATCAATATCATGCGACACGCCATTGCCTTGAATGGTTCGTTTTTCAATACCCAGCGGATGATGCAGCAATATGTGTTGAAGGCGTATTTTATTTAGTCCAATTTTTTTGGGGAAATAAAAGTGGAAAAATTTCTCCCACTAAATGTCCAAAATTTCGAGCAAATGATTACTGGGAATTTTGTTTACGTTGATAAGACCAAGTATATTTATGAGATGGTTAGAATTCCGCAGGCGTTCTATTTTCTTTCTCGTCCCCGAAGATTTGGTAAATCGTTAACTGTTTCTACGCTAAAATTTTTATTTGAAGGAAGAAGAGAGCTTTTTAAAAATCTCTGGATTGAAAAATCAGACTGGAAATGGGCATACCATCCAGTCGTGGCAGTTGATTTCAATCAAATCAGCTTTAATACACCAGAAAACCTGAAACTTGGCCTACATAGTATGCTGGATGATTATGCTAATGATTTTTCAATTAGTCTCGAACAACAATTCCTTATAGAAAAATTTGTTGAATTGATAACTAAGGTAGGACAAAAGTTTGACAAAAACGTTGTGATCCTGGCAGATGAATACGACAAGCCAATCGTTGAATTTCTTGGTAAGGGTGATGATTATTTAAGGATCGCCAAAGCTAACAGAGATATTTTAATGCAATTCTTTGGCGTTCTCAAAGGCAGCGATGTCTCAGCCGCGTTACGCATGGTGTTCATTACGGGGATATCCAAATTCTCTCAGGTCAGTATTTTTTCAGATTTGAATAATTTAAACGACTTAACGATGCAGAATTCATACAGTGCCTTATTGGGCTATATCGATGAAGAATTGCATCAATATTTTGGTGGCTTTGTAAAATCTGTTGCAGATGCTATTGGCGTTGATAAATCGGAAATTTATAAAAAAAATCTTAACTGGTACAATGGTTATCGTTTTTCAGATAAGGATATAAGAGTCTATAATCCGTTCTCGGTTTTGAACTTATTAATTAATAAAAAATTTAAAAACTATTGGCTCGAAACAGCAACGCCCAGCTTTTTAGTTAACCTGATTAAAGAGAAAAAATATCCAATTTCTAACATGGAAAAATTGGAATTAAGTGAGCAAAGATTTTCTTCTTATGATCTTGATCTCTTAAGTTTAGAAACACTGCTTCTCCAAACTGGAAATTTGACCATACAGGATGTTAAGGAAAATATTTATACCTTAAACTATCCCAACCAGGAAGTCAAAGTATCATTTTTAAGCTATTTATACGATCAAATCGTTGAAACACCAAGTACGGCAATAAAAGAACAGTTCACTCACTTACATGAGTACTTAAATCAAAATGAAATAAATCGTTTTATTGATACCGTGAACAGTATTTTATCTTCAATCCCCTATCAACATATTTATGACCAGGATGAGCATTACTATCATACCGTATTTTACTTGATGTTATCTGCATCAGGTGCACAAGTACGTACCGAAGTGCTGACATCATTGGGCAGAATCGACCGGGAAGTATATTTTGAGAATAAAATTTACATCATTGAGCTTAAATGCAATCAGCCAGCGGAGAAGGCAATAGAGCAGATCAAGCAGAAAAAATATTTTGAAAAGCATAAGGATAGCGGCAAGAAGATTCTGCTCATGGGTATCAACTTTGATACCGAACAGCGACGGATTGAAGATTGGAAAATGAAAAATATTTAATCATATAACTAAAAATGGAGGACACCATGACAAAAAATATTGGATTATGGATCGATCATGAAACAGCATTTATCGTCATCATTTCCAATGGTGATCAGCAAATCAAAAAAATTGTATCCGGAGTTGAAAGTCACATCAAAACTCTGGGCGGCTCTCGAAGTGTTTCACCTTACGGTCCCCAGGATGTTGCCACAGAAAGGAAGCTCGAGCGAAAACGCAAGCAACATTTGCATCAGTATTATCAAAAGATCATTGGTGCAGTTAAGGATGCTGATCTTATATTTATCTTTGGGCCAGGAACAGGAAAATCTGAACTGAAAAAAGAGATGAAAAAATCAAAAAAACTTACTGCTAAAATTGCAGGTGTTGAACCGGCGGATAAAATGACAGAGGGGCAAATGATTGCAAAAGTAAAGAATTTTTTTGAGGAGAAAAAATAATCATCTATGAAGTTGATTGTTTCTATTACTATTAATGCAGGGATTTTGACGTTAGAGTCGCACATTTATAATTTAAGGTTTGAAATTAAATGCTTTTCACCATGTTGTTTGATATGAGTTAACAAACCTCTAGTAGCGTACATCAACCAGATCTCTGCGGTATTTTTTATTGAGAAAGTAAAACAAGCTATAGAGGAGAACTTATGTTTGATAAGAAAAAATTGCACCGTATGTGGACAGCTAATCCAACTATTTATAATTTATTTCGAGAGAGTGAAAACTATAAAGCCGCTCGGAATCACCTGCACGGTTATTTCAGTGAGTTATTAAGAATACTTTATCATAGATCGGTAAAGATGCTGCCGCTGGAATTTTATATTCAAATGAACTGCGTAATCGCATTTCGTCGTATTATTTCATACCGGAGCGAACGTGTAACAAATTTTAGCATTGTTGAATTGCTCTGGAAATTAGCTCGTGAAAAATTTGATGAGCTTCCCGAAAGTTTGAACGATGGATTTCTGGAATATTTATATCGTCTTTTTTTAGGCTTACAGGGTAATTCTGGAATTTACGATGACTTATCCTTTCCTGAGTTTCATAATCTGCAAGGCAGGGAAGCTGCTGAATCTCGCTCTAAAGATCTCGATACTTTGGCAGAGAAGGCACAATCATTTATTGATCGTTACCTATCAGGATTGAATAAAGATGTTCAAGAACGACGCCGGGAAAATAAACATCGCATTCTTCATAATTTCAATGCAACAGAAGAGGATTGGGCAGATTATCGCTGGCATTTGCGTCGCGTAATTCGGGATGCTGATCCCTTGAAAAAGCTAATCGATCTGACCAAAGAGGAGAGCAAGGCAATTGACAAAGCAACTGCTGCCAAATTGCCGTTTGGGATTACGCCCTATTATGTATCGCTCATGGATAAAAAATCCCATCGTAAAAATGACCATGCGGTGCGAGCCCAGGTTATCCCACCATTGAATTACGTTGACTACATGATAAAACATAAGGGAAAAATCGAATTTTCCTCAGATTTCATGTTAGAACGCGATACTTCTCCCATAGACCTGGTTACTCGCCGGTACCCGAACATTGCGATTCTTAAACCATACAATACATGCAGTCAAATTTGCGTTTACTGTCAACGCAATTGGGAAATTAATAATGTTTTATCTTCTAAGGCAATGGCAGATAAAGAAGCATTGGAGCAAGCGTTTCAGTGGTTTCGTGAGCATCCGATGGTGAATGAAGTGCTGGTTACTGGCGGTGATCCGCTGATTATGAGTGATGGTCGCATCGATTCGATCATGTCAAATTTAGCTGAAATGGATCATATCGAGCGAATTCGTATTGGTTCGCGGACACCAGTTGTACTTCCCCAGAGAATAACCGATCCGTTGATGGAGATCATCTCGCGATATCACGAACCGGGACGACGGGAATTCGCATTGGTAACCCATTTTGAACATCCTTATGAAGTCACACCCGATGCCATGCAAGCGGTTCAAAAATTTAAACAACGGGGCATTTCGGTTTACAACCAGGCAGTATATACTACGGAAAACAGTCGTCGTTTCGAGCTGGTGGCTTTGAGAAAAGCTTTACGCCTGATCGGTGTTGACAGCTACTATACATTCAACACCAAGGGCAAAGAGGAAACAAAAAATTACCGTATACCGATTGCACGCTTGCAACAGGAAGCCAAAGAAGAAGCACGACTTGCTCCTGGCTTGATTCGTACTGATGAGCCGGTATATAACGTTCCCCGGTTGGGCAAAAACTATATTCGCGCCGAACAACATCACTCATTGCTTACGATTCTTCCCGATGGCAGACCTATGTATGAATTTCACCCCTGGGAAAAAAATCTTTCTTTTGTAGATACTTATGTAGATACCGATGTTTCGATCTATGATTATCTTCAGGAACTGGAGCGCCGGGGAGAGAATATGGAGGAGTATAAGACGATATGGTATTATTTTTAGTTAGAATTAATTTTCAATTGATAATGAATTGACAATTACATGAATGTTAATCAAATATAACGAAAGTTAAAAATGGAAAACACCGTTGACGTACTAATCGAAATCCCCAAAGGCAGCAGTTAAATATGAATTGTGATACGACTATGTCCCGTATTCGAAATATTGAACGGGAAGTGGGCTTTAAACAAATTTTTGTGAAATTTGAAGGTGGGAACCCGATCACCAACGACAGCTATGTGGTTATTTTCACAGGGAAAAAATAATGAGTCAATCTCCAGAAGGAAACGCTATTGTCTATTGTGAAGGCACATTCGGGACGCCGAATGGCAAAACAGCACATGGATTAATCCGAAGAACCAATCGCTACAAAATTCTATCTGTTGTTGATACAAAATATGCGGGCAAAGATGCTGGTGAAGTATTGGATGGCAAATCAAATGGAATCCCCATTTTTACTAATTTACATACCGCATACAATGCGGCAGAGAAAGGTGGTAATCCAGCAACTTTTTTTGTAATCGGCTTAGCACCAGATGGCGGGCGTTTGAGTCCCGATGCCAGGGAAGATGTGAAACAAGCCATCCAACTCGGCTTGAACGTGGATTCAGGACTTCACGATTTTTTATCAGA
>CBFDBN010000113.1:0-9373 GCA_965603055.1 uncultured bacterium
CCTTCGCAAAGGAACTTTTTCAACATCGTCATTTATTTTTAAGGATAACAATAGAATTATTTCAAGACTTCCAATGCTTTCTTAGCTGCAACATCGCCTGGATTTAATTGAATTGCCTTTTCGTATTCTGACCTGGCAGACTCTTTCTCCCCTTTTTTCTCAAAAATAGCACCTAATAAGTAGTGCGCGTCTGATTTTGAAGGACTGCTCTCTTTTAGTTCAGAGGTTAAATATTTCTTCAAATACACTTCAGCCTTATCTAAATTTTTCCCTGATATATCTACAATTTTGCCAACATGATAATATGCATCTATTTCTTGTGGATAGCTGGTGACCAATCTCTTTAATATTTCAAAAGATTTATCATACTGTTTTTTTGCTGAGTAGAGATAGGCTAACTGGTAATACGCTTGAAACGTTTCTGATTTTTCTTTGATAGCGGCTAAAAATTCTTGTTCAGCTAATTCATCCTGTTTTTTGGATTGGTAAATTAATCCCAATGCAAGATGTCCCCGGGCTATATCCCTTTTTCTAATTTCCTCAGCCTGTTCATCTGCCTCTTGCTGGCTTCCGCCCATAAATCCCGGGGCATAAGTGTAAAATTGAAGCAGACCAAACCGTGCATCAAGATTGCCGGGATTTAACTCAATCGCTCTTTTAAATTCTTTTTTCATATTTTTAACGACAGCAGGTCGCTTGAAAATACTCACCCGCTGCATTTTCATGACCAACGCACGTCCCAACCATAGATGGTAATCTGAATTGGTTTCGTCTAATTTTATTGCCCTTTCAAAACTGGCAATTGCTTGCTCAGCATTATTTTCGACCAGGTATATCCTCCCAAGATAAAATATCGTTGTTGAGCTACCTGGATTGTCTTCCATACAGGATTTAAAAATTTCTTTTGCTTCGGCATATTTTCTCAATTCAAAAAGTTCAATTCCTTTTTCCAGCTCATTCCCCATAGTTATTCTCCCATATAGTAAAATCGTAACAGCTAATAGCAGCAGATAAACAAAACGTTTTTTCAGGATGCGGTTCATCATGATCTCCTATAGCGATAGATTTCTCTTAAGCAGTCTTTTTTGTACAGTATACTGTAAAAATGTTGATTCTACGTAAATAAAATTTTCAAAAATAAAGCATAGAATTTTTGTAATCGCTTAGTTTGGGGTGATTGGAGTTACTGACCGGTCGCTTAATTAGTGCTTGAACGAAAACACAACTTTGTGTCATTTCGATCGAAGGGAGAAATCTGTAAGTCCAATATTTGCGTAAAAAAACAGATTCTTCACTTCGTTTGGAATGACACTTTTACTACAAATTTAATAGTTTTCGTTCAGACACTAATTAGTTGACTTTCTGTATTTGCTTCAGCTTTAAGCGACGGTCAGTCCCCCGGTAACTGAACAATTACGAAATTTTGAACTTTTCGCTTGATTTTTTCAACATTTTAATCTATTATTATTAAATTTTTTCTTGCGATGCCTTATTGAAGAAATTAAATCATGCCAGTTATATAGAAGGAGAAAATCCAATGAGAATGAAGCTGCCAGTTTTCGCCCTCATCTTTATCATTTTTTTAGTCTCAAAATGTGCGATTTATCCGCCGCCGCCCATGCCAGTTTCAGAATTCGGTCCTGATGTTCGGATTGGTATTGCGGAAAACCTGGAATCATTATCCTTTGAAACAAATGACGATATCGATATTTATGACCAGGATGATCGACTGCTGGCAAGTGCCTTTTGGGGAAAAAGATGGCGCGTTCACCTGCAAGGTGCAAGCCCGGTCAATATGAAATATCGATTGCTCCATCAAGAAGTTGACCAGCGAGAAGCTGCTGAACGTCTTGCGTTTAACCTACAAAATCGCGGATTTGATGCTGTAATTAATCGAATCAACAAAAAGATGCTTCGCAATTCTAAATTAGGCGCTGAATTTTCATACCAGGTTCTTTTAAAACCCATTTTTTTTTCCAACAGCGAGGTAAAAGCCTATCAAGCAAGAATAAGCGACCGGGTGATAACGACTGTTTTGCCATTTTTTGAATCACGTCCCAAAGGCAGTGTGATTTTAACCAGTGAAGATACTGGACGACAATTTCATTCCCCGGGAATGATTCGAATTCAAGGAAAATTATTTACGTTGAAAACGACGATTGGAAGAGGCTATCATTTTGAGCGTGAACAGCAGCGCACTTATCGGAAGCGACTCGAATTCTGGATCGATCGATTCGGTGGACTCACCCTGGTCAATGAAATTCCCATTGAAATCTATTTGAGAGGGGTTATCGGCTCAGAAATGAATTCCGAATTCCCACTCGAAGCGTTAAAAGCCCAGGCAATAACGGCACGCGGCTACACCTTAGCCTGGATGGGGAAGCTACATCGTTTATCACCTTTCGATCTCTGTGATGAGGTCCATTGTCATGTCTATGGTGGCGTTGATCGGGAAGCCTCCTCGGTAAATGAAGCTGGCGAACAAACTCGCGGGCAGGTGCTGATGTATGGCGATGAAATTTGCGATACACGTTACGCCGGCGTGTGCGGCGGTCATTCGGAAAATAATGAAGATGTTTGGAACAATGATCCCCAGCCTTACCTGCGCGGTCGACTGGATTCCCGCTTTGCTGATTCATTTCGGAATAATTACCTGACCGACGAAAATCATGTCCGACAATGGATTGAAAGCAGCCCCGATGTTTTCTGTAACACGACTCGATCTTCCGTGCCTGACGCCCTTAATTACACCAAAAAATATTTCCGATGGAACGTTCGATATTCACAACCGGAGCTTAGCAGTATTATTACAAACAAAACCGGCAAAAATATTGGGACTATAATTGAAATTATCCCGCTGATGAGAGGTGTCTCCGGCAGGTTAAAAAAAGTTGAGCTTCGTGGCACTCAAAGATCGGTAATTGTTGAAAGAGAATTAGAAATCCGGAAAGCCCTTTCTCCGAATTACCTTTATAGCGCCTGTTTTGTGGTCGATCGTGCCGGGAATGATTTCATCATTAAAGGAGCTGGTTGGGGGCATGGTGTCGGAATGTGCCAAACCGGCGCAGCCATGATGGCTTTGAAAGGTTTTAGATATCGAAAAATTTTAAACCACTACTATCAAAACTCAAAAATCGTTAAACTTTACTAAGGAAGTTGTGAGAATTATCTTTATTTTTATTGATGGACTGGGAATCGGTGAAAATGATTTAAGAAAAAATTTTTTTGCTCAAAACAGGATAAAACTGTTTAATTTTTTTCAATCAGATTCTTTTCCGAAAAAAATTCCGTATGATGGCATCGTCAAACCGATTGATGCTCAATTAGGTGTTCCCGGGTTACCGCAGAGCGCCACCGGTCAGGCAGCGTTATTTACAGGTATCAATGCAGCCAGGTTGCTCAACAAACATCTCAGCGGTTTTCCCAATAAAGCATTGCGTCAATTGCTGGAAAAGCATTCAATCCATGTAAAACTAAAAAATATGGGCAAACGTCCGGCATTTATTAACGTCTATCGTCCCATTTTCTTTGAAATAGGACCGAAAGACCTACTTCGTTTTTTATCAGTGACCAGCATCGCAAACTGGAAAGCCAATCTTAAATTCTTTGATTTTCATGATCTCCGTTCTGAACAGGCAATATATCATGATTTTACCAATATTGAATTAATCAAAAGAGGATTTAAGGTACCCCTATTTTCTGCTGAAAAAGCCGGTCAAATTTTAGCACAAGCCAGTCAAAAATATGACTTCTGCCTTTATGAATATTTTATGACAGATTGGGCAGGTCATGCGCAGGACTTCGATTACGCAATTCAACTGTTGAGCCAACTGGAAAAATTTATCACAACCTTGCTACAAAATACAGATCTATCCAAGACACTTGTTATTCTTACCAGCGACCACGGCAACATTGAGGACCTGTCGGTCAAAACTCATACCTCGAATCCTGTTCCATTGATGGTGTGGGGAAAGCAGAAGGATGGGTTCATCGCCAGGGTTGAATCATTGACAGATGTTGCCCCTCAATTATTGGAAATGATGGCGATGTAAAATTTGACACCTGAATTTTTATCCTTTACGCAAGCTTATCACCTATCGTGTATTGGATTAAAAATATTTCTCAATTACTCCCTTTTAAATTATAAAAAATTTATTAGAATATTTTTAAAATTTTACTTGACAGTTGTCAATAAATTTTATATAATAGTTACAGTGAAGCTTAGGTTAAAAATTTCCAGGTTTATCATAGTTGTCAAGCAATTTATTCAATACTCCTTATCAAGGAGAGGAGGTACATACCCGATGTTGGTAGCAGTAAGAGTTGATCGAGTTACGCTGGATACATCCACCAACCGTTTTGTCGTCATCCTTAGAGATGACATCCACGGACGCTGGCTTCCAATTGTGGTGGGATCAACAGAAGCCCAGGCAATCGCGTTACAATTGGAGAAAATCAGTCCGCCCCGCCCTCTTACGCATGATTTGATTAAAAATCTTTTAGATTCAATAAAGGCTTTTGTGACACGCATTGTAGTCAGTGATCTTCGCGAAAATACCTACTTTGCCGCCATTAGTCTAAAAACGAATGGGACGATCCGGGAAGTTGATGCCAGACCCAGTGATGCCATAGCGCTAGCTTTGCGGGTTCAGGCTCCAATCTTCGTCGAAGAAAATGTGATGAAAAGGGCAGCCGTTATTGAACAATTACCAGATCATCAATTTGAAGATGAAGACTTTACGCAGCCAATCAGCGATATTGATATAATGGAAGATTTGAATATTAAACTTCAAAAAGCAGTACGAGAAGAACGTTTCGAAGATGCCGCAAAAATTAGGGATGAAATCCTTAACCTGAAAAATGAACGACACCAGTCGTAACCTGGTCCTGCCTTGTTCATTAACAAAAAACCAAATTTCATTTCGTTTTCTAAACCTTCAAGGTATAGTCATAAATAGGCTATGCCTTTTTTAATGGGGAATGGTTTCCAATCGTTATCTCTATTCATATTTTCCTTGCAAAAAATGTTTTTAAGCCTTATATTAAATTTCTTTAATCATTAAACATCCTGATAATTTCATACCATTCTGACGGATTGCAAATTAAGGAGAACTGCGGAATGAACCTGGAGCCATTGGAGTTTACTCTCAAGAGTCATTTAGCCGGAATCGATTGGTTTTTTATCATCCTCTTTATTCTTTTCTCAATATCAATCGGCATCTATTTCTCAAAACGGGGACGAAAAAGTGTCGGCGATTATTTTGCCTCAGGACAGGGCGTGCCATGGTGGATTTTAGGCACATCCATGGTTGCGACCACATTTGCCGCGGATACACCGCTGGCAATTAGCGGTTTGGTTGTCAAACAGGGCATCTGGGGCAACTGGTTTTGGTGGGCACAAATTCCCATGTTTATGATCGGCGTGTTCTTTTTCTCACGATTGTGGAGAAGAGCAAAAATTTTGACAGATACCGAACTGGTCGATCTCCGCTATTCTGGAAAACCATCAAAAATTTTAAGAGGTTTTCGAGCACTCTATTTTGCGCTCCCATACAATTGCCTGGTCATGGGATGGGTCATTTTATCGATGACCAAGATTATGGGACTCACTTTCAACCTCCCTAAACACTGGGCAGTAATGATTTGCATCCTGATAACTGTTTCATACTCCTCGATTTCCGGACTCTGGGGAGTGATGGTAACCGATTTCTTCCAGTTCTTTTTAGCGATCGGAATGGCGATTTTTCTGGCAATCGTTTCAGTAAATGCTGTTGGTGGCTTTGGTGCGCTTTTTGATAAGCTGCCTCAAATTTATGGTGCAGAACAGGCAGCCTCGATGACGTCTATTGTTCCCTCAATTAATGCTCCAAATCACGGCTTCGCGATTTTTTTATTATATGCTCTGCTGCTCTGGTGGACTGTTGGCTTCACAGATGGCGGTGCCTACCAGGCTCAGCGGATGATTTCCGCTAAAAATGAAAAACATTCTTTTTTAGGCTACCTCTGGTTTAACATTGCCCATTTCTGCCTCCGCCCCTGGCCCTGGATCATTGTCGGACTGGTTGCCGCCATTAAATTCCCTGGCATTGCTGCTAAAGATCCATTGACCGGCGAATTGGTGAAAGATCCTGAGCTGGGTTATATCGCGGTCATGCTGACCTATTTAAAACCAGGATTGTTGGGGCTTATGTTGGCTTCTTTTCTAGCCGCCTTCATGTCTACGATCAGTACCCAGATAAACTGGGGCGCATCTTATATCGTTAACGATTTCTATCGTCCATTTATAAATAAAAATGCCTCTGAAAAACATTATGTCTGGTTTTCGGTGGGTAGCGTTATTTTTATGGCGATACTCGGTGGTGCAATTTCATTTCTTATGAACGATATATTTTTCGCCTGGCTATTGCTTTCTGCCATTAATGCTGGCATCGGGATTGTTTATATTGTTCGATGGTATTGGTGGCGCGTAAATGCCTGGTCGGAGATGTCTGCTATCGCTTCAATTGTTGCTATTGTTGCTGTTATTTTAATCGTAAAATCTGAATTTTTGCTGAAAGTGATTTTACTCGCATTAATAGCTTTAAGTATTGCTTGCCTGCTGATCTGGGGATTGAGAAAAAAAACCTGGCGCAAACAATATCTCGGTTCATCAATCTTGATTATTTTTATTGCGATTGTCGCTGTTAGCTTGATCCTTACAATCACCTTACCAGAGAAGAGATTCCCCTGGACCCTAATATACACTGTTCCCATATCATTAACAATCTGGCTCTCCACAACGATGCTGACGAAGCCGGTTGATGAGAATAAACTGGTTGAGTTTTACCGACGGGTTCATCCCGGCGGACCGGGTTGGGAAAGAATTGCAAACCTGGTTTCAGAAGATTTCACTGCCGGTTCATTATTTACCAAAAAAAATGTCGTTGGAGCTTTTTTCGGAATTATCGCTGTGTTAGGGGCACTGTTGGCTATCGGAAATTTTGTGATTGGAAATACCTGGCTGGGAACTGTATTGACCATCATCGTGCTGATAAGCGTTTTTATCGTTGTGAAAAATCTTTCCACCGAGCGATGGGAATCAGCGTAATTTCGGTTTTGTAATTGATCGATCGAACTGGCAAAATCCAGAATGGCTTGATTCAAACAAAATTTGTAGCTTTAAGTTAATGTAATTATTTAGTTATATCAAACCCGGCTTACTGAAATCGTGATTAAGCCGGGTCACTCTCTAATAAAACTGGAAGACTATCTATCATTATTCTTTTTTAATAAGCATAATGATCCTTGTGAATATAATTTTAAATGATTATACTGCATTTAACATAATTGATTTCTTTTTCCATTGAGCAAAAAGTGATCCAGATCACTCATTATGTTATAAAATTTATCAAATTTGGTCATAACAATTATTAGTTATTAAGGGAAAGAGATCATGGAAAAATTTCTTAAATTCAAAGATGAGATCAATTTAAATGACCTTCAGCGTGCCCAATCCGATCCCCATATTATTGTGTTGAGAAAATCTCAAGCCACCAATACGGTTCAGATCAAGGTACCGAAGGGGATGTCTTCCAAAAAGATCAAAAGAGCTTTTGGCTCATACCAGGTTGAAAAAATTTACAATGAATTCCCCTACCCGATTAAGTATGATGGATTGTCCAAATATTTCATTTTACCATTCGTCAAATTGATTCAAAAAATAACTTAGCGGGGTAAAATTAGAGACTGATTTCTTCATGACCAATTTCACCGAGGATATTCAGACTGTTCTTAACTACATTCAATCACACTGGCAAAATACCATCCGATATGAGCCTGACGAGAGAGGCACACTTTTAGGTCTACCCAAACCTTACACTGTTCCCTGCCAAAAAGAACCAACCATGCAAATTTTTTTCTATTGGGATACTTACTTCACTAATGTTGGTCTTTTGCGACATGGTTTTTTAGAACTGGCAAAAAATAATGCTGACAATCTCCTATACCTGGTTGAAAAATACGGCTATATCCACAATGGGAATCGAACGATTTTCCTCAATCGCTCTCAATCACCCTATCTCTCGCTGGTAATAAGAGAAGTTTTTGAACATTGTCATAATGTTCAGTGGCTAAAAAATGCCTTTGAAATTTGGAAAAAAGAATATTCCTTCTGGATGGAGAAGCGCATCACGCCAATTGTATTGAACCGGCATTTTCACCACTCTTCGGATGATGAGATGTTGGAATTCTGGGAAGATGTTAAAAATCGCCTGGTCTTCAAGCCGAAAAATTGGGAAGAAATCCAGCAAATCAGCTCCCACTATTTAGCTGAGGCAGAAACCGGTTGGGATTTTACACCCCGTTTTGAGACGCGTTGTGCCGATTTCGTCCCGGTAGATTTGAATAGCTTGCTGTTGATCAATGAAATGAACGCGGCTTATTTCTGTGAAATTTTGGGAATCGATGAAAAAATATTATGGCTTCAACGAGCCAAAAAACGAAAACAGCTTTTGAACCAGTATTGCTGGAACGACGAAAAAGGATTGTATTACGATTATGATTTTATCAACCATCGGCACAGTCAAATCGCCTCCCTGGCTACCTTTCTCCCTTTATGGGCAAATGTTGCGTCAATAACACAGGCAGAATCGGTTATGAACAATTTAAATCGATTTGAATATGACTATGGTGTCTGTGTCTGTGAAAATAGCCATCAGACCATAACCTATCAATGGGATTTCCCCAATGGCTGGCCACCATTATTTTACATTACGATTGCCGGATTGAGAAATTATGGATTTATCGAGCCAGCCAGGCGTATTGCCGAAAAATATCTAAAAGTTGTTATTAAAAATTTCAAACAAACTGGCGACCTGTGGGAAAAATATAATGTGGTCGATGGATCGATTCAAGTTAAAAACGAATACCAAATGCCCGCAATGATGGGCTGGACTGCCGCTGTGTTTATTTACTGCGTGGAAATTCTTAATACAAATGTGAAAACGCAAACCTAAGACCGAAAACGTAATATCTGAATCGACTCACGTCTGGTATTTCATTTTTTTAATTTTTCAATTGACATTTTGATAGAAATGTATTATTTTATAGAAAACAAATGATGCTTCAGTATTAGCTAATGCCGAAGTATTTGTAATAACCAGAACAGGCAATAGAGAGGATTAAATTATGACTGCACAGATATCCCAGGAAATGCGTGCATCAGGAATTGCGAAGGTTATCGTAATTCTTAAGAAAGAAGCTGCAAAGGAAGGTACAGAAAAAATTCGGAGCAACATGCAAAAACATTTTATCACATCGGAATTAAGCCAGTTCAGTGCACTGGCGACCAGTTCGATCTACCAGAGTATCCAACCGACAGCAGCTCGATATTACC
>CBFDBN010000114.1:0-9366 GCA_965603055.1 uncultured bacterium
TGAAAAAACCCAGATGTGTTTTGAGGGACATTGTTGTGCCATTGGTACTGATATCATCAACGACTCGTTATCCACGAAGAGAGCCAGATATTTTCGTCAAAAATTTTTGGACGATGTAGAGGCAAAATATCCCTGGATAAAACAGCGAATCGATAAACCGATTGGCCGGGGCGAGAATGAGCCATTGGCGTTCATATACCGTGGTAAAACTATCGTGTTGGGAGATAATAAAACCCCGATCGGCAGGCTGTTGAATCGGAGAGTGATGGTTCGTTTTTATACCAAATAGTAGTTGGATTGTTGCAGATTTGGAGTGATGGAGTAGTGGAGTAATGGAATCGTGGAATGGTGGAGTGTTGGGTTACTCCATTACTCCAACACTCCACTAATCCATTAATCCAATACCCCCTTACCCTATATTTGACACAATTTACTCAAACATATAAATTTTAAAACCATAACCTGCTTCAATGTTAAGGAAGCTTTTCCATCCCAAACTTTTTCGCATCACCAATCATAATTTGTTCTAATTGATTCAAGACGGATTTATCTAATGGTTGTGGTGGCTGTTGATTTAAAATCTGTTTGACTTTTTGGTGCGCCCTCTCCCCAATCGACTTGCCATCCACTGCTATCCAGGTTTGATAGTTAGCCCGATCGATCACATCAGATGGGGAATAAAATTCTTCACGCAGCCATTTTATGGTATGTTCCGACGTCAGAAAATGCTCGCCATCGTAAATATCGCCATACAGGTCGTTGCTCATCCCCTCTCTTAATTCGATGCCTTTAACCAATCGAAGCGCCATGCCACAAATTTCGTTGTCGATAACCAGCTTCTCCAATGACTGGCAGCTTTCAAAATCGAGCATACCGGGACCGGAAATGACATTGATGCCGCTCATTGCAGCTAAAACCGCGCCTATCCCGGTTTCCAATCCAGCCTGGGCATCGAGCAGTTTGGCATCACTCAATCCCATATAAGCATGAGTCGGCAATCCCAGGTATTTCCCGACGCTGGCGTAAGCCGAATCAATCATCATCGTTTCGATAGCGCCCATTGGCGTGGTGCCGTGTCGCATATCAAATGCAGCCGGCGAGCCACCCCAAATAATTGGCGCGCCAGCTTGTGCCAGTTGGTGGATAACGACTCCGCTCAGACTTTCAGCAGCATGCTGCACTAATGCGCCGGCAAGTGTTCCCGGTGACGTCGCACCAGTTAAAGGCATTGAAACCAGTTCTGCCGGAATGCCAGCCCGGGCGCAGTCGATTAAATTCTGACAGGTTAAATTGCTCCATTTCAACGGAGGCGAGGGACAACAGTCAAATATTGCCAGCGGTTTTTTTCGTAAACTCTCTGCCGTACCTCGAATTGCAATCAACATCTCTTTCATTGAATCGAAAGCATCCAGCGCAAAAGTGCCGGTAACAACTGGCTTGGTGCTGTTCTGCAAGGCTATGAACAGCCGATAACGATCGCCTATTTCCTGTGGCACATCTGAAGATATCAGCCCGGTCGATTGGGCAGCGATATTGTCCAGAAAATGCGTCAGTCGACTGAAATCGATCAAATCCCGGGTAATTGGCTTTCGCTGTCGCTGGGTCTTCCAATCCAGGATAGTCAACGCGGCTGAGCCGGGATCGAAATGAATATTATTACCGGCTAAGTGCATGGCAGCTTCCCCATTTCGATCATAAATCGTAATTGCACCGGGCGCAGTTTCAACACATTTCTCAACCAGTGAATTCGGGAAGTATGCTTTTCGTTTAGCTCGATCAATCCTGGCGCCGGCAGAAACGAGAATCCGCATCGCCTCCTCGTTTTCGATTAATACACCAACTTTTTCCAGAACTGAATATGCCTCATTTAAAATTCGCTCGACCTTTTGTTTGTCGATCATTTCCAGCATCGGATGCTCCATCATTTTTCCTCCTGTGTTCAATTTATTCAAATGATCATCGTGCTATAATATTACAAACCAAATCTTTGTTTTTTGCAAGAAATTTTTATAATCATGCACCACAGAGGACGCAGAGAAATAAAACTAGAAAAATAAAAGAATATTTTTGATTGAATGGATGCTTTTTTTATTATCTACTTTGATCTCAGAGTTCTCTGCGCTCTCATCGATCTCTGCGTTGAATTTTTCAATCTTGATTTTTATAAATTAATGTAATGCTCTATTGCAGCTTCGCTGCGCTAGGCTCTGTAAATTAGGTAGTCAAAAAGCGTCGTCCGAATCTTCCAATCCTTCAGTTTTGTTTGCATTAATATTTTCACAATTTCTTCCAACGAATAACTGTTATGAATTGATTCTTTCCATTTTGATCGCAATTCTTTCGACATTGTCCTGCCAGTAAACCAAATCGATGCTTTTGCCAGCCATCTCAGGTCCTTTCGATAATCGGTGATGGCATATTTTCCATCACTTTTTAAAATTCTTTTTATTTCATTCAATGTTTGCTGTGGTGAATTCCAGATTTTCAATGTTTTAAAAGAAATTATGCTATCAAATGATCGATTCGAGAACATTTTGAAATTTTCAATTGTGCTATGAATGAAATCAACATTTGTTATATTTTCTTGAATTTTATTTTGATTGGCGATTTCAACCAGATCAGCAGTTTGCTCCACTCCAACAATTTCGATATCTGTCATGCGACGCGCCAACTCAAGACTGATCCAGCCGGGACCAGCGCCAATCTCTAATACTCGTGATTTATAGTCGATTTCTAACTCGTGAATAATGAAAGTCACAAAATCCTGAATTTCACGTTGAAAGTGCGATTTAAACCAGCGGTTGTATTCATTCCAATCCATCGAATGGCATTCCTGTTTGTATTACTGTTGGCGCGACTTTTTTCTTGTCAGGATAAGAAATAAACCGATACCAATTAAAACCAGACCGATCGCCAGAATGAAATAAGAGACCGTACGGAACTGTTTTATCTCACTTTCGATTTTTGCCAACTGTTGTTCTTTCTGTGCCAACTCAACCGACTTTAATTTCATTTCTTGCCGGGCTTTTTTTATCTCGGCTTCTTTTTCTTTGATTAGCTTCATTAAAGAGTTGATATTCTCCTCTATATCGGATTGATTGCTTAACATCAACTCTTGCACATTCGTTTGGGTTGAATCCTGGGGCACTGTTTGTGCAGATATTTCAAGTTTTTCCTGTTTGTCACAGAAAGCAAAAATGATGAGTAATGAAAATAAAGATACGATCACCCGAGGTAAATTATTCTGCAATATTCTCATTAAAATCTCCCATGGTATGATGCTTCTTAAAATCGTAGCGTGTAGTGTGTCGGGCGTAGGGAGTGGAGCGTAGTGCGAGTCGCTATCAACATTCCACGCGCTACGCCCCACACCCTACTCGCCACACTCCATGCTCTACGCCCTACGCGCCACGCCCCACATTATTCCTCAAACACCAGGTCCTTTCGAATATACCCTCTATTTCCATCCTGCATTTGCACATGATACCAATCCCCCTCGGTTCCAATGACAGTGACGTCAGTGGCTGGCTGAAGTGTTTGAATAATATCGTAGTTCATACCCGGTCCACTGCGAATGTTGGCTTTGTCCAATGTGAATACCACCCGTGATTTCCGGGGAGAAAACACATCCGACGGAACCCAACCGTCCGTTCCAGCAGATAGTCGGATTTGATACCAATCTGGTTTTTTATCGATTGGAGAATATTTTCTACCTCGAGCGACCTGTCCTACCCTGGCGAAATTTGTTCCCGGTCCGGCATAAACCGAAGAATTTGTTTGGGCGGTCATTTGAGGCATGGTGACATTTTTAGCCAATTTTTCAAAAATCCATCCAACCTCGCCGGATGAGATTTGAACCTGGTTCCAATCTCCTTTTTGGTCGAGCCATTTCACTTTTTCTCCACCGGGAATGGTTGTTATTTTTCGGTAATCAAGCCCCGGTCCCATTCGCAGGAACGAATTTTCCTTAGCCAACAAACTTCCTTTGGTTATTTCTTTAACATAACCGCTGTAAACCCAACCAATTTGACTCCCTCGAAGTAGAATCTTATACCAATTTTTCGAAAAATCTAATGCTAAAAATTTATCATCTTTTATCAGGGTTGCCTTTAATAGACTTCCCGACGTGGGCTGTTCATAAGCATCAGTATCTTTAACGATCATAATACGAGGGTGCTTCTGACGATCGACGAGCCGCTTGCTTATCCACCCCTTATCCCCGCGGGGTAATTGGACAAAAAGCCAATCGTCTGTTTCGTCGATTGGCTGTAATTGAACTCCTTCTTTGACAATGGCTATTCGGTTCGATTTTTCATCGGCAAATTTCTTGATGTCGGCGGTACTGGTATTCACATAAACAAGCGGATATTTGAGTACCATTATATCCTGTGATCGAATCCAGCCGGTGATCCCTGGCCTGACTGGAATTCGATACCAGCTTGCCGTCTGGTTCAGCGGAGCATAAAATTCTCCAACATCAACGATTGTCACCACACCTGACTGTGTATCTGCTGATTGATATACCTCAGTCTTTCGAGTAACAATTATCTTCTTATTATCCTTTTTTTCCACATCCTTATCTGCAATCCAGCCCCTTATATCGTCAAGCGTCTCAACCTCATACCATTCTTTGGATTTGCTGATACTTTTTAATTGCGTATTTACTTTCACCGACTTGATCGTAGGGTAACTATTATCCGGACCCTTTAAAATTTTGGTGTCTTTGTTCGTAACCAGGGTACCATAAACCGATTCTATCTTTGTTGGTAGTAACGGCGCCGGTGTCTTATTTTGATCGACTAAATCATTCCGGATCCAGCCCTTTTGTCCATTTGTCATCTGAACATTTATCCAATTATCACGCTGCTCAATTTTTTTCAGCTCAGCTTTTTCTGGTACAACAGCCACGATTCGATAATCCGTACTGGGTCCATACCGGATGTTACACTTTGAATTGGTATATAATTTATTATCTCCGCTTGAAAAACCAGACTCATGGGCAAAACCCAAAATTCCATCGTTAGTCTGGACATCATACCATTCTCCTCTTTTATCAATTCGAGTTACGCTGGTACCAGCCGGGAGCAGCATTATTTTATCTTCATTAATACCGGGACCAACTCTTAAATTCACTGCCGAAGTTGTTGTTATTTTTACCCCGACTCTGCGTGAGGTAGTGGTACGTGGCATAAAGCCAGAACTTGAGCTGGTCGGAATGGTTGCCGAGCTCACAGAAGAATCATAAGTTGGTTGACCGCTGGAACTCGTTGGATAATATGAATAAGAAACCAGGTCCTTCCGTATCCATCCAATTCTTCCATCAGCAAGTTTAATGCGAAACCAATTATCCTGTTCTCCGATTATTGTAACTGGCGTATTCTTCTCCACTTGGGCTATAACCTGGTAAACCGTTCCTGGTCCCATCCTGACGTTCACTCGATCATTGGTGATCATTTGATTGGGCGTTTCTCTCAGCAAATCTTCTCGAATCCACCCAATTCGTTTGGAAGGTAACCGGACTTTGTACCAATTGTCCTGCTTTTCAAGTTGAACGACTGGAGTTCCAGCTTCTAATCTATCAACCTTTTGATAACTGGTACTGGGACCGTCTCGAACGTTACACTCTTCCTTCACAAACAATGTGTTCTCCGTGTCAGCCCGAAGATCGTCACGAATCCAGCCAGCGTCACCATCGGGTAAATGGACCTTTGACCAGCCATCTTGTTCAGAAATTTTTGCCAGGGGAGTTCCTTTTTGAACAGTTGTTTTGACACGAAAATCTGTACTCGGTCCTAATCGGATATTACAATTGTCCAGCGTTACAAATATTGAAGGATTGTAATCCACTAAATCGTTACGAATCCACCCAATTCTCTGGTCTGGCATCCGAATGCGGTACCAATTTTCTCGTTGCCCAATTTTTACCAATATCGTGCCCTTTTTCACCCGGGCGATCCGGGAAAAATTAGTACCATAACCCTGGCGAATATTACAATCTGTATTGGTCACATAATAGGATGGGGCGTCATCAGCAATACTAACGCCCTGGGTGGTGGTGTATGATTGTACAATCCACTCCTTGTAGATCCAACCAGTATTTCCTTGCGGCGTTCGCACCTCGTACCAATCACCTTTTTGATCGAGTTTGGTTAATCGAGTCCCTTTTTCAACCGTCTCAACTTGCTCATATCCAATCGCTGGACCATACATAATATCAGCTCGCTCTTTCACCACCAGGGTTCCTTCTTTTCCCGTATTGACATTGCTGTTGTGAATCCAGCCAGTGTTTCCCCCGGGAAGCCTGACCATGTAATAGTCACCTTCCTTGTTTATTTGGATCAATTCTGTACCTGCCTCAACATTCAACAGAACCTCTGAATTCGGGTTGGCGAGTCGATAAATTTTGCTCCTTTGTGTAGTAGTAAGATTACGATAGGAAACCTTTTCAGCGTCTCTCTTTAAAATCCAGCCACTCTGTCCATCGGGCAAATCAACTAAATACCAGTTGCCGCGTTGACCTCGAGCATCCAGCATTTTTCCTTTTTTAATGATTGCAAATGCCTTATGCTCTTCGCCAGGCCCGCGCCTCAGCCGGGTGTCCTGGATCATAATAACTTTTTCAGAACCTATGCTTCTGGCAACTCCCCTGAAAATCCATCCAGTTCGACCATCTGAAAGCCGCACTCGATGCCAATCGTTCTCAGAATCGAGAAGTACCAACTGGCTGCCAGCTTTTATATTGGCGACTACCTTATACTGCTGCCCCGGGCCAGAATGAATGTTCGTATCAGCAGTTATTTTGATTTGGTCGTGTTGATCAATAAATTCCGGTCCACAGGCAGATATTATTAATAATAACAATCCCAAACCAAAATGGAAGGTCTTAGTTCTCATTTTCTCTCCTCCCATACTTTTTCATAACTATTGTTTTCTGTCATAAGGGTAAATTTTACGAGAACAAAAAAATCATTTATGTAACTTTTTAATTATTTTGTTTAAAGATAATTAATTTTTTTACAGATGTCAAGTGCTATTTTTATTATATGTCGGTTTAGTTTAATAATTTCATTCAGCCATCTCATTTCAAGTATAGCGCTACAGGTAGGGCGTTGCGCGTAGAGTGTCGTGCATAGCGCATACGGAGTCACGAACAATCGCACAGTTTATGCGCCCTACGCGTTCCACGCTTTACATTTTTCATATTAACTCTTGACTTTTTGTAAAAATAATTTTATATTTATTTATCGCAAAATATTTTGATAAATTCGTCTCATTCCTGTTTAATCAATTCTTAAAAAAAGTATGAAAGTACAACATTTTCAATTCTTATGGCTTTGCCTATTCCTTTTTCATTTCATATCATTTACTGCTTTCCCACAGCCGTATTCTGCGGAAAATGGTCAAGCGGAGTTTGGGTGGTATCCAATTTCCTTTCCTTATGATGAAAATATCTGCCAGGCAGTTATTTTTGACTCGGCCAATGGATGGGTCTCAACGAACTGCGGCAAATCACTTTTCCGCTTAACAAATGGAAATTGGTATTCCGTTCCAACACCAGCACAATACCGAAATTTAAAGCTATTTGGATTCTCACACGATAATATCTGGACTGCCTGTTTTGATAAAATTACCTATCGACATTTATTGAGGCACTTTGATGGACAACAGTGGCATGATATTCATACACATAGCGCAGATCCTATCCGGACGCTGGAATATTTAGCGCCAAATAACATCTGGGCTGCCGGTGTATGGGGTGAGCTCATTCACTTTGATGGAGTGAAATGGCAGCTTGTCCCGAGCCCCTGGTTTGGTCATATCAATTGGATTCGGATGCAGAATGATAGCACTGGTTGGGCTGGCGGTGAATACCGGGGCAAAGGTGTTCTAATGCGCTGGAATGGAACGGGGTGGAAAATCATCAAAGATCAGATCAATGGTGAAATTTCAGAAATTATAATGGTTAATGATTCTACGGGATGGATTTTTTCTGATTACCATAACCAAAGCCTTATCCGGATCGAAAATTATCAACTGCTATACACTAATTTGCCTTCAGTTGTAAAAGACACAATTTTCACAGATCAGCAATTTTCTTTCAACCAGCTTCTTTCTAATCCAAACGGAATTACTATTAAAAATGGGACAATTCACTACGTTGCTTATGAAGATAACAATCGTGAGATTTTCAGTGTTTTTGGTGAAAAAGACTCTTTTCAAGTCTACCTGATGACGAGTGATGGCTCAATCAACTATTTAAAAGGGAGAACCCAAAATCTGACAAATTCTTCCTTTAAATTTGTTAAAGGAGAACAGGATTTTCAAAACGAATATGGTGTGGCATTTGGTGATATCGATAATGATAATGACGACGATATTTACGTGATCAACACATCGGAGGGGAATCGATTAAAATTATACGGTGGAAATTCCAGAATTAAAAGCCCCTACCATTATCAGTTTATCGATGCTGCCTATCGACTCAATTTATTAGCCACGATCCGGGCAGAAGATGCAAACTTTGTTTATGACATGGGAGTAACCCTGGTTGATATGGATAACGATGGCGATCGAGATGTTTATATCACCAGTCTTTACGACAAAAATATGTTGTATGAACAAAAAAGATTTTTAAAATTTCGTGAAATCGCTAAAAAGGCCGGTGTTGATGCTGGACAATCCCGGTCTAATGTGGGAATCTGGGGAGATGTGGACAACGATGGCGATGTCGACTTGTTTGTAACAAATGAAGATAAGACCAATATGTTATTTTTTAACAACGGTGTTGGAAGATTTCAGAATCTGACCTCTGCTGCTAAGTTAAAAAGCCAGCGAGGTGGTAAAGGTGCAACTTTCGGGGATATCGATCTGGATGGTGACCTCGACCTGGTCGTGCCAAATTTTGGAATACCTAATCGAATCTACTGCAATGAAGGAATCCATCGCGGAACAGGAATTGTTTATTTTAAAGATGTAACAGATGCCTGTCTCCCTCAATATGTGGATACCCTGACCAAAAGCACTTCTGCTTGCCTGACAGATTTTGACAATGATGGTGATCTCGACCTTTACATTACCAACCTGGTCTCGACCAATCGACTCTATGAAAATAATGGCACCGGGTATTTCACAGACATTACGATGGCAGCGGGCTTATTGGATTCCTGTTCCACCAACAGCGCCTGTTTCTTCGACGCGGATAATGATGGCGATCTCGACCTGTTTTTAGCCAATCGTGGCAGAAACTTATTTTTCAAAAATATTGGTCGTAAAAAATTTCTCAACGATAACGACATATTTCAAATCAATCGGGAGGAACATTCAACCGGAATTGCCTGCGGTGATCCCGACAACGACGGCGATATT
>CBFDBN010000115.1:0-9330 GCA_965603055.1 uncultured bacterium
GACCAGGGTGATAAAATAAAAATATCGACCAGTGAACTGTCGCTGGTCGTCCAAAAATCGCCCTGTCGCCTGACGTTTTCCGATAATAAAGGAGATCTAATCTGTAAAGATCACGATTCTTATGGCATGGGATGGAACGGCAACAAAGTCTGCTGCTGGAAAAAGTTACACGATGAATCGTTTTATGGGTTGGGCGAGAAAACCCGGGGAATTAATAAACGGGGCAATGTTTACACAATGTGGAATTCGGATATTCCGGGCTATAAGTCAACCCATGATCCGCTCTATCAATCCCATCCGTTCTTTTTGGGCCTGTACCAGGGCAGGGGATTTGGTATTTATTTTGATAACAGTTTCCGCTCCCAATTTAATTTTGGCGCCGGCACGGATCAGTTTTTCAGCTTTGGCGCTGATGATGGGGAGATGGATTACTATTTCATCTATGGTCCCCAGCTCAAAAAAGTGTTGCAACGATACGGCGAATTAGTCGGCACAATGCCGCTACCGCCGAAATGGAGTCTCGGTTATCAGCAATGTCGCTGGAGCTACTACCCTGAGAGTGAAGTGATGACGCTGGCAAACACTTTTCGGGCTAAAGAAATTCCCTGCGATGTGATCTACTTAGATATTCACTACATGGATGGCTATCGAGTATTCACCTGGCATCCAAATTGGTTTCCCGATCCGAAAAAGATGCTGGATAAATTGAAAGGGCAGGGCTTCAAAATTGCTGTCATCATCGATCCCGGCATCAAAGTCGATCCCAATTACTTTGCCTACCAGGAAGGAATCAAGGGGGATCATTTCTGCAAATATCCCGACGGCAGTCTCTACCAGGGACAAGTCTGGCCGGGTTGGTGTCATTTTCCCGACTTCAGCAATCCAGCGACTCGCGACTGGTTTGGCAATTTGTACATTGGAATCATCGAATTCGGCATTATGGGCTTCTGGAACGACATGAATGAGCCGGCAACCTGGGGTGGAACATTTCCGGATATCGTCCAATTTGATAATGAAGGCAGGGGAGCCGATCATCTCAAAATGCACAATCTCTACGGATTTTTGATGGCAAAAAGCACTTATGAAGGCGTAAAGAAAATTCGCCCCGATCAGCGTCCATTTGTGTTAACACGAGCGGGATTTTCAGGGGTGCAGCGTTATTCTGCGGTATGGACTGGCGATAATGTCTCGTCGTGGGAGCATCTAAAACTTTCGATCAGTATGTGCCTGGGATTGAGCCTGTCCGGTGTTAACTTCTGCGGGATGGATGTCGGCGGCTTCATGGGTACGCCCACTCCCGAGCTTTTTACACGATGGATTCAATTGGGAGCATTCACACCGTTATTTCGCGCCCACACCCACTATGGCTCGCCGGATCAAGAACCCTGGTCGTTCGGCGATTGGTATGAGGAGATCAATAAAAAATTTATCCAGTTGCGGTACCAGTTAATGCCTTATATTTATAATGCTTTTTATCAAAGCAGTGTCGAAAATACACCGATCATGCGCCCAATGATTTATGACTACCAGGACGATCCAAAGACGCAATGGATGGACGATCAATTTCTGTTCGGCGATCATCTGTTGATTGCGCCGGTTTATCAAGAAAATCAGTCGGCTCGAAAAGTATATTTTCCGGCGGGCGAATGGTATGATTTCTGGACTGATGAAAAAATTTCAGGTCCAACTGAAAAACTGGTTGATGCGCCGCTGAATAAAATGCCCATTTTCGTGAGAGCGGGTGCTGTTGTGCCCATGCAAGCAGTGATGAATTATGTCGATGAAAATCCCGTCGATCCATTAATCCTGCATATTTATCCCCGGCAGGGAGCAAGTAGAGATTCGCTTTATGAAGATGATGGGATGAGTTTTGACTATGAAAAAGGGATTTATGGCATTACGCCCTTTGAGTTAAAGGTTGACCAGCAGAAAATAGCTTTCACAGCCGAACAACGAATTGGGAGATTTTCACCCGGTTATCGTTCATACCGGGTAAAGATTCATAATGTCAGTTTAGCGCCGGGAAAGATCCAATTGAATAGGGAGCGATTAGTCGAAGCGAAATCAGGCGATTTACTTCATGGCAAAGAGCGAGGTTGGTATTATGATAGCGAGAAAAAATTACTATCTTTGAAATATCCTGATACCGGGAAACTGATGAAGCTGGAAGTTGCTTTTTAATGAACGATTCTATTTTAAGTCCGCTAATTACGCCAATTAGACAAATTGTGTCAATTTTTAATTGGCATGATTAGTGAAATTAGCGATTAAAAAAGCCTAAATAGCAAAACGTTACATTAATTTCCCGAAAGGAGTTTAATTATGTCAGCAGAGAAAATTGGAGTTGTTTTATCAGGGGGCGGAGCCAAAGGTTCTGGACAACTGGGCATGATAAAATATGCGTATGAAAAAGGTATTCGACCAGATTTTATCTCCGCCATATCGGTCGGTTCTTTGAACGCGACGCTGTGGGCACAAGAAGAAAATTTGGATTTACTCGAGAACCTGTGGCAGGGCATTAAGGGCAATTCAGATATTTATCGAAAAAACTGGCTCAGACCCTGTAAGTTGTACCGAAGTTTATTCGATAATAAACCGCTCAAACGAAAGATTAAAAAATATGTCGATACGGAAAAATTAAAAAACAGTCCAATCGAAATGCAAATTGGTGTGGTTCAGTTGCAATCAGGAGCCTATAAGATTGTCGATAAGTCTGACGCTGATTACAAAGACCTGCTTCTGGCTTCTACTGCGATTCCGGTGATTTTTCCAGCCGTACGCTGGCAGGGGAATGAATATGTTGATGGTGGTGTGAGAAACGTTGCGCCCCTTAAGCAAGCTATCGATTTCGGGTGTACAACTATTTATATTTTTCATTGCTTTTCCCTGGAAATCGTGCCGGAAGAAAAGAAAATAAAAAACCTGGTCGATATCGGTATACGATCATTCGCAGTCATGTTCAATGAAATTCTCAAAAATGACATCAAAGCAGTTGAGCGGATCAATCAAGCGGTCAGGGCGAAGGCTATGTTTCCCGGCAAGAATTATCGATTGGTGAAAATAGTGATAGTCGAACCGCCAGTAGACCAACAGTTTGGATTTGAGCTGGATTTTTCACCTTCGGGAATAGCCGAGAATATCGAGTTGGGGTATGAGATTGCCAAAAATATTTTAGATGGAAAATAAAAGTCAAATCTAATATAACTTAGTCAGATTAAGATTTCTGCCTATGATTTTTTCACTTCTTGCCAAGAAACGGTCATTCCCGTAGATTTTTTGCTGGAATAACAACTCAATCGCAATGTGACTAAGTAGCAATAAAAAACCCCCTGGTTAGCCAGGGGGTTTTTTTGCTTACCAAAACTTTTTTCCTGAAACCTGAGTTGAGGATTTATTCTCAAGGTTTTTTATTTTTGATAAAAAAAATTACTCAAAGAAATAACTTAGCGGATTTACCGGCGTATTATCTTCTCTTACTTCATAATGAAGATGAGGTCCAGTTGCTCGTCCCGTTTCACCCACCGCTCCAATAATATCCCATCGTTTTACTTGTTGCCCGGGTTTTACAAAAATTTTGGAAAGATGGGCATAATAGGTTGCTTTCCCAAATCCATGGTCTATCACAATATATTTACCATAATTTCGATTTGGAAGGTAGCTGTGATGAACAGATTCTACATACCCACAAGCTGCTGCATATACAGGGGTTCCAGTAGGTGCGGCAATATCAATACCGGTATGTTGCCTTGGTTTTTCAGTAAAAGGATCAATCCTGTTGCCAAACTTGTCAGTAATTCTCCCTCTCCGAACCGGATTAATTGTAGGCAAATGTAATAATTTATCAGTTTTTTTGGTGAAAATGTTTTTAATATCTGATTGACTTGTTTTAGCTAAATCAATCCTTCTCTCTAGTTGGTCAACACGGATTTTGATATCAGTTAGCTTGTTGCGGGTTTCTCGTGGCAAAACACCTGTCTCACCGGTTAGGTCAAAGTATGGCCCTCCACGACCCATCATTCTCATGTCTTTGGGGATTTCATCCAACCCGGCGATAATCCTTTGATCGTCATCATAATCTTCAATGAAACCGATTTGCGCAGATACCGAATCGATTTTTAAGTGCATCTCTCCGAGTTGATTCTTTAAAATCTTGTTGGTCTCCCGCAATGCAGATAATTTTGAATTTTTATAGTAGCTTGTGAAAAGACCAACAAATGCTCCAACAAGAATAACCAGGATGATGGCTAACATTGTTGAAAAGACAATAATTTTTTGCCATGAGACATCAAAATCTCTGACTTCTGACCCCCTAAAAGAGAAGAAAATTAGCTTGATACGTTTGTCACGCATATCAATCTCCTCGTTTTGATTAATAGTGGTGACTTCTCCTCTGGCAATACTTTATCCTCTTATCAGACAGGAGGTAAGCTGCTGGTAAGCAAATTTAAAATGACTTACAATATACAAAAAAAAAATCGGTTTGTCAAGTAAAAAATTAACTTTTTGTAAAAGTCAGCACTATATTTTTATTAAATTCAGTCTTAGTATATAAAAAACAGGTACTTATTTTCTTGATAAATTTTGTACCTTAAATATAAGCATTTTTGATTAATATGTCAAGGAAAATGTGATTGGATGAATTTTGTCGATCTACCGGCTGAAATATTGTATAACAACAGAATGTTAGGTGGTAAACAAAAATATTTTTGTAAGTACAAATAAATCATTATAAAAGACACCATATATTTAGAAATCCTGGATTACTATTTTGAAATCTTAAAATAATAAAAAACAAATTTTAGCTTGACATTTTAAAAAATATTTAATAAATTTTTTTAAATAGGTTAATTCCCTGGTAATGGTTTACCCATAGCTCTAAGGAAACAAGCCCGGATGCCTGAAATAAAATCTAAACGGAAACCCACGTTCATCGAATCTTTACTTCCCCTGGTTATTATTGCGCTTTTTCTCGGTATTGGATATGGTGTATTTAAGCTTAAAGCTGAAATATTACTCATTGCAGCAGCTTTTGTATCCGGATTAATTGCACTTCGTTTGGGATACAATTGGCAGGAGTTGGAACAGGGGATCGTCGCGAGCATTTCAAAAGGAATGCCTGCCATGCTGATTGTAATTTGCGTTGGTTTGTTGATTGGTTCGTGGATCGCCTGTGGGACAATTCCCATGCTGGTATATTATGGTCTGAAAATAATCTCTCCTAATCTATTTTTGGTCACGGCCTGTATTGTATGCAGCGTTGTTTCATTATTTACCGGGACATCCTGGGGGACTGTCGGTACCATGGGAGTGGCATTTATGGGGATTGCCCATGGATTGGGAATACCGATGGGAGCAGCAGCCGGTGCTATTGTTGCTGGTTCATATTTCGGCGATAAAATTTCGCCGTTTTCTGACACGACTAACCTCGCTCCTATTGCCGCCAAAAGCAACCTGTTTGACCATATTAAACATACGCTATGGACGACCACCCCGGCATGGTTAATTGGACTGATCGTGTATTTTTTTGTCGGTCGTTCCTACGGGGCAAAAACTTTTGAAACGAATCAAATGGAAATTATTTTGTCTACAGTTCGATCCAATTTTCATTTCCATTGGTTACTGTTGCTTCCACCGATACTCATTCTTTATTTTGCAGTCAAAAAAAAACCGACAATTCCGGGTATGATCATTACATCATTGCTGGCAACTTTGCTGGGACTGGTTATTCAACAAGTTAGTTTGAAAGACCTGGTCGTGGCAATGACCCTGGGCTATCAGTCCAATACCGGCGTTGAAGTTGTTGACAACCTGTTTACCCGCGGCGGCATGGCTGGAATGATGCATGTAACGCTCATTGCGTTCTGTGCTTTTTCCTTTGCCGGAATCGTCCAGAAGGCAGGTATGTTGGATGTATTGCTCGATCGTCTGCTAAAGGTTGCCAGAAGCACCGGCGCACTGATCGCGTCAACAGTCGCTTCCGGGATTGCAGTGGCTTTGATGACCGGGAGCTCGTTTCTCACCATCCTGATTCCCGGGGAATTATTTGCCCCAGCATACAAAGCCAGGGAATTGGCAGCAAAAAACCTGTCTCGAACCACTGAAGACTCCGGAACAGTCGTAGTCCCATTAGTTCCATGGAGTATGGCCGGTGTATTTATGGCCGGAACATTGGGAGTTCCAACGCTTAGTTATTTGCCCTGGGCTGTGATGTGTTATTTGGGGATGGTATTTGCTTTGATTTATGGCTTTACCGGCTTTGCAATCGCTCCGAAAATCCGGGACGATGAGACGATTGTGGGGAGCTAAGTTGAATTTTAATTACTCTTTCACAAGCAACCCACAATAATGATATTCTAATTTAGAATTAAGCAAAATTCATAAACTACTACACCTCTCCTTTTTAGTAATAAAATTAGATTTCTGTAAAATTAAGATTTTGGTGTCATTTCGAACGAAACCAAGTGGAGTAAGAAATCTGTATATTTTATAATATCAATTTGTTAACCAGATTTCTCGCTCCACTCGAAATGACATCCTGATCAATTTTGCAGATATCTAGTAATAAATTGATTGTTGATTTGAATCTATGTCCATTCTGAAATTTGGAAAAATCGTCTTATCGATAAAAAAATCACTTGACAAATATAAAAAAAATGTTATTTTTACAAGATGCTTATCTTGTTGAAATTAAGACTATTCAGGGCTATCTGTAAAAGTAATTCAAAAAAAGATTACTCTGTCTGCCAATGAAAAATAGAATAAGGATAGCAATCTAAAACCCAGAGGGAGGTTGTTGATGAATATTGTAGAGCTTATCACTAAAATCAGTCATAATGTATGGAACGACTATACGATTGGTCTGTTGCTCGGTACTGGCTTGCTGCTTACAATAGTTACAAGATTTATCCAGATAAGAAGGTTTAGAGAAGGCTGGCGCTGGGTCATGAAGGGGGCAATGAAAACTGATAAATCGGATAAAGAATTAGGTGATATCTCTCCTTTTCAAGCACTTACGACTGCATTAGCTGCAACTGTTGGTAATGGGAATATTGCTGGGGTTGCTACAGCAATTTTTACTGGAGGACCTGGTGCGATTTTTTGGATGTGGATTACAGCCATTTTCGGGATGGCAACCAAATACGCCGAAGCCGTATTAGCAGTCAAATTTCGTAAAGTTGCTGAAGATGGATCTATGGGCGGCGGTCCAATGTATTATATTGAACAGGGCATGAAATGGAAAAAATTTGGTAAAATATTAGCCCTTTTATTTGCCTTCTTCGGGGCATTTACTGCACTTTTTGGAACAGGAAATATGATGCAATCGCAATCCATGGCATTGGCATTTAATACGGAATTCGGGATTCCCTTCTGGGTGACCGGGATTGTGGTTACGTTTTTTGTCGGACTGGTTATTATTGGGGGAATAAAACGAATTGGCGCAGTTGCTGAAAAATTAGTTCCATCCATGATAATCTTATATATCGGTGCATCCATTGTTATTCTTCTAATAAATTTAGCCAAAATACCTGAAGCATTAACTTTAATCATAAGTCATGCGTTTACACCTCAATCAGCTATTGGAGGTATTGCCGGCCATACAGTTCGTGAAGCATTGCGGTATGGTGTCCGAAGAGGCGTTCTTTCCAATGAAGCCGGTTTGGGCAGCGCCCCAATTGCCCATGGCGCAGCAAAAACACATGATCCAATTCGACAGGGTTTAATTGGAATGTTGGGGACGTTTATTGATACTTTGACCGTTTGTACGATGACCGCATTAGTTATCATCATAACTGGGCAGTGGTCCAGTGGACTTGACTCTACCGCTTTAACAACCTCGGCTTTTAATGCTGGACTATTTGGTTTTGGTGGCATCCTTGTTCCCTTCGCCTCTTTATTGTTTGGCTTTTCAACTTTGCTTGGATGGTGCTATTATGGTGAACAATGTCTGGAATATATGTTTGGATTAAAAGTTACCAAAGGATATCGAGTCGCTTTTGTTTTGTTGTGTATGGCTGGTTCAGTATTACAGGGAGAACAATTGTCAATCGTCTGGAATATTGGGGACATTGCTAACGCAACGATGGCTGTACCTAATCTTATCGGTTTAATAGGACTTAGCGGCATTGTTATGAAAGTTACCAAAGAGTATTTGAGGAAATGATACAAACACCAAAAAAATATCGCCGCATATATCACCACCTCACCAATTTCGAGCTGCAGCGAACCAGTGAGGCGGATAAATTGATCTCCGAAAATGACATATTAGGTGATCTACAAGACAAACAACGCCCCCATCTTTTCTTGAATTTTTATTCGGAAGAAGGAGTTAAAACGGCGCTGGAGCAATATGGCATTTTTAAAGATCTGAATAAAAGAGGCTTTCAAGATTTTATCATCAAGATCAATGCCCGGGATCCATACCGACATACATTGAAGGCTTATTTCGATAAACAGGATTCGGACCACCTTTTGGGAGAGTTAATCGTTCGAAAGAAATATTTCATCACCAGGCCTATATTTCCTACAGAAATAGCCGGTCAAAAATTCGGCATGATTGTCATTGAATGGCTGACGTTACAGGATCCAACAGCAGAATTTACCCTCAATCGTCCCCCGCTGCCCGGGCAAATTCACCCCGGGCTCAGAATTGGGCGGCAAATCGTTGGTATTTTCTTCAACATGTCTTTAAGACTCAAAAGCGACGGATTATTGAATATACCGGAACATTATCATAATGCCGTGTTTTATTCAAAACATTTTAAATATTTTAATCCTTATACTGAAGGTCAATTTTTAGCGCTGCAGCGAGATTTGAGAATGGCTGGAATATTCAAGGCTTCCTGGGCTGTCGAGTTAAATTGTGTGGTTGAGAAAAATAGCGACAAAATCTGGAAATGGTTTACCGATGAACAGGTATTATTTGTCAGCAAAACGCTGGAAAAATATTTCGCCTCAAAGGAATATAAGGAGAGGGTTCAAGAAGAAAAAAATAAACATGAATTTGAGATTGATGAAGATAAATTTAAGCGATTAATAATGGAGCAGCCGGCATTGCGGGAGGTATCGGAGTTGTTTCAAGAGATGGAGATATAATAGTTAAATTGTTCGTAATATCAAATTGAACGATCCTGCATTCTCCGATTATCCAAAAAATAATTTCAAATGCTGAATTATTAGTAGCATGGAGTTATTCACAACAGATGTTTATATTTATTGAAAAACAAAAAAAACAGGTAGAACCCAATTTAAAATCGGATTCTACCCGTTACTCCTAACTATTTCAACAAGATCATCTTTTTAATATCTGAGAAAAATCCCTTGATTTGAATT
>CBFDBN010000116.1:0-9291 GCA_965603055.1 uncultured bacterium
GAAAGAGTGTCATTTCGAGCGGAGCGAGAAATCTATTTAACCACTTGATATTCCATGATATACAGATTTCTCACTCCACTCCGTTCCGTTCGAAATTACACCAAAATCTTAATTTTGCAGAACTCTATGTTAATTTCTATTAAATGGAAATCTAGTGTTTCTGCAATGTTCCTTACTTATTTTAATTTCAATATATAAATCGAAATTGATTAAATCAAGAAAAATATTATTTCCATGATTTTTAACATCTGGCTGTTTTTGGCGCCCAATCTCCATCGACAATGATAACGAGTTACTTTTTTGGGTATAGATCAAATCTTAGTCCCCGACATAATCACCGCCCCTTTCGGAATAACCGTAATCCCATCTTTAATCCAATAATTTTCGCCCTTTTCTTCTTCAATATCAGGATGAGGACGAATTACAACACCATCTCCAATGCGAGCATTCTTGTCTATGATAGCCCGTTCGATCTGGCAATTTCTCCCGATGCCCAGGGCTGGACGATGATTTTTTGGCGCTTCCCAATTTGTTAGAATATCCTCCCCTTCAAAGAAATCTGCGCCCATTAAGACAACATCTTTGAGCGTTGTCCCTTCCCGGACATTGCTGCGGACGCCGATAACAGAATCATGGATTTGCGCCCCAACCGTATCTGAGCCATCACCGATGATACTGTCACGGATCTCTGATTTCATCACCCGACTGGGCGGCAGCGAACGGGTACGAGTATACAGGGGCCAGCCGGGATTATACAATTTGAACGGTGGATCGGGCTGCGCCAGTGAGATGTTGGCTTCAAAAAAAGTACGGATTGTTCCAATATCTTTCCAGTAATCATTAAACGGATAGGCAGCGACCTTATATTCACCGATCGTTGAAGGAATAATGTGTTTGCCAAAATCGGTTTTGGAATAATCGGCTAAAGTTTTGATCAGAATATTGGGTTTAAAAACATAAATTCCCATGTTTGCCAGGTAGCGGTCAGAATCAATTTCCAACCCCAGCGATTTGAAAAGAGGTCGGGGCGCTTTGAATTTGTCAATGACTTTGGGATCCTTTGGTTTCTCATGAAATTTTTTGATGTAACCAGAGCTATCCACCTTAAGCAGTCCCAATTCTGGTGCTTCTTTTCGAGGTACCGGGTAAACACATACGGTAATATCGGCTTCTCTCTCCTCATGATAATCGATCAATTCTGCATAATTCATGCGATAGAGGTGATCGCCAGATAGAATTAAAATATAATCCGAATCATAATACAGCGTATGCCGAAGCGTGGCTCGCACCGCATCCGCAGTACCCTGAAACCATTTCTCATCCACCGGTGTCTGTTCAGCCGCCAGAATATCGATGAATCCATCCGAAAATACATCGAATTGATAAGTCTGCATGATATGTCGGTGCAAGCTAGCCGATAAAAATTGAGTAAGCACGAACATTCGTTTGATACCGGAATTGATACAGTTGGAAATGGGAATGTCGATGAGCCGATATTTTCCAGCAAATCCCACCGCTGGCTTGGCTCGCTCTAACGTGAGCGGAAATAGTCGAGAGCCACGTCCCCCTCCGAGAATGACAGCGGCAATGTCTTTCATGAGATCCCTCCGAATATATTTATAATTGACAATTGACCATTATCAATTGACAATTAAATATTTATGCTGATTTAACTTGAATATTTTAGTTATGAACCATTTCTATTTTTTATAACAGGAGTGCGTTGCCTTTATGCAACGCATGAATGAAATACATTAATGTGAAATATTTAAGTGTGAAATACTAAAAGTTGAAATGCATAAAGGCATTTCACTCCTATTTGTTTGAAATTAAATATAAATCCGCCAATCGATTCGCCAATTCCATCAGCATCGGCTCATTGCGATTGGTCAGAATAATGATCGAAAATCTTTGATCCGGGTATCGCTGAATAACCGTCGTGAATCCGCATGTCTGCCCGGTATGGTGCATCCGTTTCAAACCTCGATATTCATCGACCCGCCAGCCGAAGCCGTAATCTAACTTTGTTCCATCTTGCAAAACAGCGGGCGTAAAAGCTTTTTCTATCGTTTCAAAATTGACCAATTTATCGGTGTATAGCGCCTGATCCCATTTAAACAAATCATCGATTGAAGAATAAATTCCTCCATCGCCCAAAACCGCACTGGTTAAGCTTTGATCTTTGAAGACCAAATTGCCATCTTCATTGGCATATCCATAAGCCCGATGTTTGATCGCTGAAACGCCCTTTTGGTAGGCGACTGTATTGGTCATTTCAAGCGGCTCAAAGATATGTTGTCTTAAAAATTCGGCGAAAGATTGACCGCTGATTTTTTCCATAATCATTGCCAGCACGGCATAACCAGAATTGCTGTATTGATATTTCGTTCCAGCTGAAAAATAAGTCGAATCCTGTTCCATCATCATGCTGAGAACGTCTTTATCCAGTACCTGGATCGTTGCCGTATCAGGAATAAGTGATTCATAGTCGATCAATCCCGAGGTATGATTGAGCAGATGGCGTATCATAATTTTGCTGCCATAGTCTGGAAATTCTGGAAAAATATCTTTCAAAGTTTGGTCGTAGAAAAGCTTTCCCTGTTCCTGAAGCATCATAATGCACATTGCTGTGAACTGCTTGGTAAAAGATGCCAGGCGGAAATTGGTGTGAGTTTCGATCGGGATTTTTTTCTCAACATCAGCCATTCCATAAGATTTTATGAGAATCGGTTTGCCATCTTTGATAATCATCAACGATGCGCCGGGAACATTGGCATTGTAAATCTTAAATAGTTTATCGACTTTTAATTCCTTATCAATCGTGCACTTCGTCATCAATATTAGAACTATCGCAGGGATAAAAAAGCTGATTGATCTTTTCGCCATTTAGAATTTTCTCCTTCGTTGTGACATTCTGTTGTTTTAAAACACTAATAATTGAACGCTTTCACCTGTTCATCTGCAAATAATTTTTCCCTGACCTGATCATGATTTCCGGGCGAGCCGTAAGCAAACAAGGAGCAAACCAATTCGTTCTCCGCTTTAAACCTTTTAAAACTTTTTACTTTTAAATCGTGATGTTCAAATAGTTTTTTCAATTCAGCGGATTTTTTATAACCAAAAGTGCATCTAATTTCATAGGTACGTGTTTCTTGAGCCTTATCAATCCATTCTTCAAATCGTGGAAACAGCCAGAGGATTATCAAAATGAGTACAGTGATTGCTCCAACCAGGTAATACTGACCACTGCCGATTCCCATACCGATGGCAGCAGTTAACCAGATCGTCGATGCCGTTGTCAGTCCCACGACTCGACCACCGGCCCGAAGAATAACCCCGGCGCCCAGGAAGCCTATACCACTAACGATATTGGCAGCGATTCGATATGCTCCGGCTTCACCACCCAGTTTCGCAGAAAGGATTGTAAATAGCGTAGATCCAACACAGATAAAAATTATGGTGCGGAACCCAGCCGTTTTGTCGCGGAATTCACGTTCTGCCCCGATTAGTCCCCCGATGATAATTGACAGCAGAATTCTAAATACATCTTCAGTTAAAATATCCATGTATAATCTCCTCTTAAAATGAGAAACTGATCCCATTTGTCAATTCAAGATCATATTTTTTGATATTTGGAGGGGGTTCATTATCATAACGATAATTAAAGTTTGTTCGAAAAGAAAATGAGTTTGATAGTTTAAATCCAAAAGTCGAATCCATCAAAATTCGATAATCTTCAACGCTTTCCAGGTTAAGCTGGTAATAACTGACGAAATTTATATTCCAGCGATTTTTATTATGTAGCTGAAGTGAGACATAATTTGTTGAACGTACTATTCTTGTTTCTGAGACAGGACTCGTCCGAATCTTTTCATTTTCCCACATGATGCCATTTCCGATAAAAAATCGGTAATTTTTTGTATCAGTATTTCGTGATACCAGTTCGGTTCGAATTCCGCCCCCGATCAAATTTCGATCTTTCAATAAGATAAAATCGTCAAATTCTTTTTGTGCGAATAGCTCACCTCTGAATCTTTCGGTGAAGCGTCGGATATTTCGTAAGTGGATAAATCCTTTGTTGATAAACTTTTTCTGGTTTTTGGTGCCTCGCTGGTATTGGATTACCATGAACGCATAGTATTTTTTGCTTATATAATCAGTCCGAAAACCGGTTTTTAATTTCAAAAACTCAGAGTTTCCCGATACCATCGCCAGGTCAAGCTGGGCTGTATTGTGAAATCCCTGCGCTAGATCGCTTTTGCGTAAGGTTTCTGTATTAACCTGACAATGAATAGAATTGTAAAGGAATAAAATAACAGCAATGATGAAAACAAGCGTTCTAATACCTAATGTCATTGTTGATGCGCTCCCAATTTGTATTTAAAATTCCAGATGAGAAAAAACAAATTACAAATAAATCCCTGGTATCAGTGTTCAAAATATCTAATATTCATGTCCGAAACATTAAGTGAAGTTTGCATATTGAAAATTAGATATTATTTTTCTTTTGGGGTTTGAATTTTGATATTTTTCTAAAGTAAAAGCTACAAAATGTCTTTAATAGTTAGTTTTCTTCCCTTGATTTGCCGGTTAGCTTCTTCCAACTTCTCTCGACTCGATACCACACAGACCGCACTATTTTTTAAATTAGCAGCTAAAAAGTCACTGGTTACTCGTTTCACCTCCTTAACTGTCGCAGATAGGAGTCGCTCAAAATCCCGGTCACGTAGCTCTTTCGATTGCCCGGTCAGGTGATGATGAAGTGCATTTTTAGCCGCTCTTTTGGGGCGAATTGGCTGTTCATAATTTTTTGCGGTGCCAATAATCGCCCGATCAACATCGGTTTGTGTCCAATTCGCTTTACGAACATGAGCCAGAACATCATCAAATACTTGAAGCGTTCGTGCGACGTGCGGATCTCGATAGGAGCCAAATTCTACCTCACGATCAAGTCCATCGTAGCTGCACCAGGCGCCGTAAGCATTTCCTTTAAATCGAATCTCGTTGAGCATATAATCGAGAGAAATGATGCGAGTGCCCAATTTCAGCAACATGGCGCCGGGGTGAGATTGATGGAGAGCTGGAACCACCCGGGAACAGTAAGCGACCTGCATGGGACCTGCCAGCCCTTCTTGCGGCGGCTGACTGTATGGGATGAAATCTATTGGCTCCTCAGTAATAGGTTTATCTTGCATTTGACCAATCCATTCGGTGAGTTGTTGCTGAATGATTGCTGCCATCTGATCCGAGCCAGTGAAGCTGACAGTCAATCGCCCGGGAACAAGCAGTAAATCTCGAAATGCTTCAATTTTTCCCATGATCTGGTCATTCAAATCATCAAAATTTTTGTTCATTTTTTCAGTCAACGCTAACTGTGGCAGTCCATTGACGATCTCGTTGAGGTAACCCTCTGGTGAAAAGCCACGCGATGCATAGCGACTTGCTGTTGTCGAGCCATCGTGAACCAACTCAGTTCGATATCTTGCATAAGCCTGGATCAATACATTGCGCAAACGTTCTTTATCCCGGGGATCAACGGCAAATACCAGGTCATGCAACAAACTCAGCGCATTCTCGATTTGATCGTCAAGTGTTTTAAGACTAAACCGCAATCCCCATATCGATTGTTCTGGATCAGCAGCGTGCGTGGTGAAATATGACCAACAACCGATCCCGCCAGTAGAAGCTGCCAGTCGATTGGCGATTTGCTCATAATTCATTCCTGCCGCGCCAAGTTTGTGAATAGCATCAGTGTAACGAGGTAGAAATTGCCACAGCTCTTTGGGTAATCCTTTTAAATTAAAATCCAGGTACAGGTAATTTACACCATTTGAAAAAACATCATTCACAAGGAAATCGACGTCACCAGGTAACTTTTCAATTGCAGTTGCAATATGTTTCGGTTTTCGAGGCAGGTCACTCACCTGGAGTTGCGGCAATGTTGCCAATGCTTCGGGGGTGTTCGGTGTCCCTGAAATCCGCTCCAATTCTTCAGCTTCTGCAGCGATCTTTTTCAATTGGTTATCTGAAAATCTCGCCTTAACTTTATTCATTTTCTCTGCAAAGACAGTATCATTCCTTACCTGCCACTCTTTATCCGGCTGTAACACAAAAATTAAGTGATGATTATTCTCCAATAAGCGTTTTTTAATGAGTTTGTTGAATAGTTTTTGATCAGCTTTATATTGATTCTTACATGTTTCCAGGTGTTCACTCATTCGGACGAATGCCAGTGGATCAGCGCCATAGACCCAGGCAGCCATCACTCGATCCATAATATGCAGCGGATGTGACGGTAAAATTTCACGGTAATAATAAGCTGCCTGTTGAAAAGCTGCATCAACGCGATCTTTGCTCATGTTACTTTTAGCCAGGTCGGTTAATGTTTTGAAAACCAATCGCTCAAATTCATCCACACGTTCTGGCTCTGAGCCTTTCAATCCAACTCGAAAAACCGTCTCCAACCCGACCGATCGGAAGCCAGAGTAAATGAGATCCTGTCCCAGCTTCGATTCAATTATTGCCTTTTTTAATGGAGCGGCTTCATTGCCAAGGAGAATATTGCTCAGAATATAAAGACTGGCGACATCAACCGCATCGGTGCCCTCTCCGACCAGCCAGTTAATAGCGATGTAAGTTTTTTCTGCCGGCGGTTCATTTTTTCCAATGGGATATGAATCAGTAATCTTTTTAGGCTGATGCCATCGGGGTTGTTTTGTAATATTGGGGCTTATATCACTTCGGTCAAAAGCATCGAGCTTATCTTTCAAAAATTCTAAATATTCCCGGGTCAGAATATCGCCATAAAGAAATATATAAGCATTACCGGGATGATAGAAACTCTTGTGAAATTTAATGAAATCACCATACGTCAGCTCGGGGATAAACTCCGGGTCCCCCCCTGATTCTCTTCCATAGATAGAATCAGGAAAAAGCGCCCGACTCATCTCTCGATATAGCTTTGATTCCGGGTCTGAAAAGCTGCCTTTCATTTCGTTGTAAACAACGCCGTTAATGGTCAGCTCACCGGTTGGCTTATTTTTGTCAACTGGAATCAAATGATGCGCTTCCCGTCTGAATGTTTGTTCAGTCAATAACGGATGAAACACCGCATCGAAATACACCTCTGCCAGGTTAAACAAATCCGGCTTGACATTGCTGGCAACTGGATAATAGGTACAATCCCACCCGGTCATGGCATTGATGAAGGTTGCCATGCTCATCTTAACCATTTCAAAGAAAGGATCGCGAACCGGGTACTTTTTTGAGCCGCTAAGTACTGAATGCTCCATAATATGCGGGACACCGGTATCGTTTGGCGGCGGTGTGGGAAAATTAATCGAAAAAAGATTTTCGGCATCATCAGTATAGAGATGTAATATTCTTGCTCCACTCTTTAAATGTTCAAGCTGTATCGCCATCAAATTTAAATCACTTATCTCTGTTATTGCTTTCACCAAAAATCCATCAATCTGATCATTAATTTTAAAATTAATTCCTGGAATAGCCATCTATAAATCTCCTGTATTTTTTTTCATCGGATAAAAAAGAATAAACAAGAATTGAAGAAGCCAAGCATTTTGTTCATTGAAAAGTAGCTACACACTAATTAACGCGACACCAGGATATTTTTCAAATCATTTAACCGTATGATTATTCTAGACACCTGGAATGGCTGTACTATGATACTAAATTAGCCAATTATTGTCAATCGAATTTTTACATTTTATCAAACTTTTTGTTGACAAATTGGAAATTTTTTGTATATTGTAGAAAATGAAAATAGCTAATGAAGCTTAAAGAAAGGGATAGATAATATTTAGCTAAATTTTGAATATAATCAATTTAAATAATTTCATCATAAATTCAATGCAGAACAGATTATTGAATAAAAAGTACTTGATTCTTTAATAAAAATTATATAATTTAAATCTACCTAGTTTAAAAGTGTTTGTTTTATTTTCGAGGTTACGAGGTTAGACATGGAACAAATTATGGAAAAGGAGAGCATTTGGCGTCAATTTGATAGGCTGCCCACTGAAGCAAAGCGTGAAGTAATTGACTTCATTGGTCTTTTACAGTTGCGCTACCAGAAGACAAAACTCAAGAATCGTCCTCAAAAATTGAAATTGTCTGAAGAACCATTTATTGGAATCTGGAAAGATCGTGAAGATTTGATTGATAGTACAGCGTGGGTTCGTAATGTACGCAGACGCGAATGGGAAAGTTAAGGTGGATAATTTTACCCTCATTGATACCGACATCTTGATTGATGTAGGACGTGAAATTGAAATAGCGGTAAACCGTCTTGAAGTAGAAGAACAGGTAGCAACATTAGGAATTAGCGTTGTTACACAAATGGAGTTAATCGTTGGGTGCAGAAATAAAAAAGAATTGAAAGAATTAGATAAATTTCTAAAGCGATTTCAAATTATCAGTTTGAACGAAAATACTTCCAACAAAGCGATAAATTTGCTTCATCGTTACCGTCTAAGTCATGGTTTACTCATTGCTGATAGTCTTATTGCAGCAACTGCGCTTGTAATGGATGTATCATTTCTGAGCAAAAATCAGAAAGATTATCGATTCATCGAAAATTTGAAATTGCTTCCATATCCCTAACCAAGTGTGGAATCAGGATGATCCGTTCTGATAAATGCTTTAATCTCTTATCTTAATACCATATTTCTTCAACGTCTCATCAGTCGGAATCCCATTCTCATCATATCCCCTGAGCTTATAATATTTATCCAACATCTTTTCCAGCGGAACCACTCGATTTTTTGGATCGTTTGTTCTGCCTTCTTTCAGAAAACGATCTGGCAAAGTATCATCCTTGCGCGAGATTCCTTCCCGGGTATTCATCAAACGTTCCAGGATATGAATTCGATGGCCGGCTTCTAATAATTTTTTTTGGGACATTTCGATGCTAGTAACCGATTCATATAATTTGCTGAACACACTGACATCCAGGAATTTCATCGCCAGGTCTGGTAGATTCTGCATGGCAAATCTTAAAATTGACACCGGCGTATATTTCACAATTGGTGGTTCCAGCAAGAAAGCCCATGCTGTAAACAGGCAAATATGCAGCGAGTTTACCGCGTTATAAATCGCCTCAAAAAGATGAACAAATTTTGCCCGGGCTTTGGTGGAATTAGGATTTAAAAATCCTAAAAATACTTCCAGTGCAAACGTCGTAGCTGAAAGATGACAGGGACCCCGGTTGGCTACTGCGTAAGAAAGACCCTGTCCCCATGATCCACGCGGGTCATAAGCCGGGAATTCCAG
>CBFDBN010000117.1:0-9280 GCA_965603055.1 uncultured bacterium
AGAATCAATGACAATAAACATCATTTTTCGCAATCCTTACTTGGCTGGTGGATTGGATTTTTGGCTGTGAACTCGATTGATATGAATAAAATTGCTTTAGTCCCTTCGGCTAATAATATTAGAGTGGAGTACTATTTTTAAGGAGAAAAAATGGGTCATGTTACATATTCTAAGAATAACCTGGTTCCACTGATTGATCGATTAAATAAATATCCAATCGGTCTGGTCGATAACGAAATTCTACGAGAGATATTATCTCTGCTATTTACAGAAAAAGAAGCTTACGTCGGCTCAAAATTTCCCTTGATGGAAGCGACGTTGCCTGAATTGTGCAAAAGAACCAGAATGAATTCAGAGCAATTACTTCCAATTCTGGAGTCCATGGCAGATAAGGGACTGATCATGGATATGCCCTATCGGGGCACAACGTATTATCTACTCATGCCCGGCGTAATTGGATTTATTGAGTTCAGCTTTATGAAACATCGAACCGATTTGCCGGTGGAAAGATTGGCGAAATTGATGACGGATTACTTTCGTCATGATCCAGAGCATGGACAGGCAAACGAATTTTTTGGCAGCAAAACCCAGCTGACCCGATCCCTGGTTTATGAGGAACATATCCCGGTTACAAGTGTAATAACATCTTATGAGAGCGCCAGGGAGATCATAAAAAATTCAGACTTTGGCGCGGCTGGAATGTGTTATTGTCGACATAAACGTCATCACGAGGGAAAGGATTGTAAAAAGCACGTTCCCATCGAAGGGACTTGTATTTCACTGGATAAGGGCGCGCAATTTTTATCCCGGCGGGGATTTGCTGTTGAAAAAACAAAAGATGAACTGCTGGAGATCATCGACCTTGCACATGAATTGAAGCTTACCCATGTGACCGACAATATCCGAAATCGACCGACTTTTATTTGCAATTGCTGCGGTTGTTGCTGTGAGATAATGGCAGGCGTGCAGATGGGCTATTACGACGGCGTGGCAAAATCCAGTTTTATTGCGGTGATTGATCCTGAGAAATGCGATTATTGTGGTGACTGTTTTTCTGCCTGCAATGTGAAAGCGATTGGCAGGGATAAGAATTCCTCGAAAAAAGTGAGTGAAATTAAAGCAGCGGTTTGTCTTGGCTGCGGGGCATGTGTTTCATCCTGTTCAAAAAATGCGATTTCGTTGATCCCGCGTGAAAATCCATCAATTCCGGTAAGATCGAAAAGAGAGCTTTTTAGAAGTATTTTGAGTGAGAAAGGTAGATTAAGTCCTTTTATTTATGAAATTGCGAAGAAGAAAGTTAGAAAATTGTTCGTGAACCGGGAAAAGTGATTTGGGATTTGAGATTCGGGTTTTGGAATTCGGGTTTCGGGATTAGGGTATGTTCTAAATGAAAAGCCATAAGAACATAGCTTCGCAAATTGAAGATGCGCTATTTTTTTGCCTGTCCGCCATTTTTTTAGGCGGAGAGCATTAATTAACTAAAGGCAATCGTAGATTTCGCAGGTTAATTTTCAGTAATTCCCCACAAGGAGAAACAGAGGAAGCAGAGTTTAAACGGTGTTTTAAGACCGTCAAATAATTCCTAAAAAATTCTCCGTGAATCCCTGTGCTCGAAGGGTATCCATTAACTCCGTTGGTTCTTGTAAGATTTTTTTATGGTATTTATTACACAGAATTTGAAATTCCGAATCATTAAATTTCTCCAAACCAAAAGTGGAAGGAACAAACAAAAAATGCGATTTATAAGGATTAATTCAAGACACTCGTTACTCAAATTAATCATTTTATCAACCCTGCTTTCATTCAATCCATTATTAAGCCAGGTAAAAGATATCAAGACAGAATCTAATAATCCGCTTTATGTTGATCCTACAGCACAGGATTTTTCCAGGAATCCCGATCTGCTGGAACGGATTATCGCCAGTCCCCATGGCTATTTTCGCTTCATTAATATTCCGTTCAGCAATGAAGTTTGTCGTCGCTTTAAGAACTCGATGACAAATGCGCCGGCTTTAAATTTACATGGCGATGCGCACCTGGAGCAGTATGCCATTACCGACCTGGGCAGGGGTTTGACCGATTACGATGATTCTTCCACCGGACCGGGGATCATCGACCTGATGCGGTTTGGCGTGTCTTTAAACCTTGCCTGTCGTGATAAGAACTGGGAAGAATTGGATGGAAAGTTGTTTGATAAATTATTGCTCGGTTACCGAAATGCGCTTGAAAATCCCAAAATTTCAGCGCCTGAACCAACGATTGTGAAAAAAATTCAGTCCTATTTTACCATCAATCGAGAAAAGTATTTTGAGTGGATTGATTCAATTATGGATACCATGCCAAATAGTGAGCGTGATTCTGTGATCGCTGCAATGCAGCCCTACGTGCAAACCATGTTCGTTGAAGACCCTGAACTAAATAAGGATTTTTTCAATATTGTTCAAATGGGATACCTTCACATGGGAATCGGTAGCGCGCTGGATTTAAAATATTTGGTCCGAATTCACGGCAGAACTGATGATTCGATGGACGATTTTGTGCTGGAAGTGAAGGAAGTCAGGAACCTGGGCGGAATCGAATGTATTCAATCGGGGCAGATGGCAGATCCGTTTCGCATTATTCGAGGACAGGCACGAATTGCTTACCAGCCGTTCCACTACCTGGGATATTTTCGGTTTCGAAATATGAATTTCTGGGTTCATTCCTGGGTGGATAATTATAAAGAAGCTACTATTGGAAAGACATTTCAATCGCCCAATGAATTGGGAGAGGTCGCGTATGATATTGGCGTTCAACTTGGCAGGGGACACGTCAAATACATTGCTGATCCGTTTGATTTGCAATTGCGGCGGGAGCAGTTGCAGTTGATTAATCAGTATGAAGATGAAATTAAAAAAGAAAAAGAGGAATTAGCCAGATTGACGATCCTGGCATGGGAGAAGTTTTGTCATTACTTTGAAGATCAGCATAACAATTGAAAAAATTCCAAAACTCATATCTCTTTCAACAAATATTCAAGCCCCAACGCTTTCAATCGTTCCTTATCCAGTTCTTTCTCTTTAATATTTTCAATATATCTTTCAAATTCTATAGGCACAGTTCCCAAATCTGTGCTCTTGCTCAATCCACCGCCTTCACTGACCAGTTGCATAATCGATTTATTCAGGTAAAACACCTGTTGAAAAATTTTATCGATCTCTCGGCTGTCGAGTTTGACCAGGGTCTGGTGTTGAATATTTGCCAACGTCAGGCTGACCAACGCATCTTTTAAATCATCTGTTGATCTTTTTGTCAGCTCGTCATAAATTTGTGCCGTATTCAATTCTCGACAATCAATCGGTTCCAATTTAAACATGGAACGAGAAGGGATTTCGATGTAATCGATTTTTTCTTCCGCTAAATCTGCCTGAACATAACCTGTTGGATTACCTGCCTCGTTGAAGCTGGTTCGTTCTGTCGAACCAGAATAGATGACATTCGGTTTGATTCGGATATGTTTGTGATAATGACCCAGGGCGATGTAATCAAATTTCACCCTGGAGATCTGCTCAAGATCAGGTAATTTCTGTTCATTAAATTCGCCCATTGAAAAAGACTTCTGCCCTGCCCAGGAACCATGGGTAACTAAAATTTGATATTTTGCCTTTTTAGCAGGTTTAATTTCTTCATAAGCAGCTTGCAACTCCTCAGTCAATGAACAATGCGGAATACAATGAATGGTGCAATCACCAATCTTAAACTTTTGATATTTGCTTTGAAATGCTGCATGAACTTTGGGAAACAGAGCAATGGATTCAAAAATTGATCCGGTAGCTCTTATCTTTGGCGTGGAATGGTTGCCAGAAATCAGGACAAACGGAATCCCGGCATCACTCACTTGTTGAATCCCTTCCAGCGCCAGAGCAATCGCCCGGTTGGTCGGTCGTGTGGTATGGAATAAATCGCCCGCATGAACCACAAAATCAGGTTGCTGTCGCAGGATTTCTTCAATCAAAAAATTCCAGGCATTGTAAGAATCCTGTTCCCGTTGATTGATCCCTGTGATCGGATCAATCTTGTGATAATCAGAATAACCGAGATGCGTATCGGAGCAGTGGATGAGTTTCATAGGCAAATTTTACTGATTTTTTAGAACATAGCTTCGTAAATCGAAGATGCGCCGTTTTTCTGGAGCATTAATTAATAAAAAAACGGGACTGGGGATTTGGGTTTCGGGACTTGTGACCTTCATCTTATAAAATTCATCCCACCAAGGCATTTTTTTGTTCCACTATAATTACCGATCTAACAAAAAGTTATTAATCGGCGAATTCTTAATTAACCTGGAGTAAAATACTATCCCAAAATGTCTACCAATCACTACTCACCAATCACCATTAACCACTAACCAATCTAATAAGCAGGTCGAATATTCCCGGAAACCAGCCGAAAATCCCCAAAGCCATATTCATCATAAAACACAAATTTTTCTCTCAACTCATTATAATACCAGACTTCATAATCACCTTGTGTATATCGCAATGGAGTACTATGTTCGATTCTATCGGGTGGGCCAAAAACGATGAACACTCGTCCCCGATCGGTTTTCCAGCCACCTTTTCGAGAATAAGCAAAATTTCGGTTTGTGAGATCAACTCGTTTATAAAATTCGTTGAACAATTCATTCTCAGGAGAGCCAGGGCTGGGATCACGTTTATCCCAGAATGCCTGAAATACACTATCACTTTCTTCATCTGATGCCTTAATCAGTTTTTTCCAATCATCGCCGTCCGTCACATAAAGAAGCGGGCCTATCATATCATCAACAGGCAATCCCTCGAACGCCTCGATTCCCGCAACAAATCGTAAATCTTTTCGGACAGCTTTTGATTGCCCTTCGTTAGTTACCTTTAGATACAACTGATTTTCTCCCCGAACCATGCTTTCTTTATTGACCTGCAAAAATACTTTGGTGATTTCATTTTTGGGAATAAGGTCCTGCGAAAAGTTAAAGCGATCTTTCCCGCCTTTTTGCCTTAATGTTGACTCTATCTTAATTGTGCTTGCATTTGCCGGACTTATCACTTCAGCATAAACAAATATCTTTTCCTGAAGGGGAACTCGAAACGACGGAATCACATTTTCTGATTTAATTGAACCAGTATCGGATTCGGTTACAAACAATACATCACTCACTTCTAACTTGTTTCTCTCAAAAGTTCTTACCGTTTTTTTTCGTTCCTGGGATCGGCTTCTGGTTGATTTTAAATCCAGCAGTCTGAACTGGAACAGGTATTCCCCAGGTGGCAATAGGATTTCATAACGATGGATTCGCTGGGCTTTTGGATCAATGGTTACAGCATAGCTTCTCTCTGATACGCTGTATGTTTTGTCCTCTGTCAACACCGAAGCACCTTTTTTATTTTCAACACCGATATTGATCTGGTAACGCGCCGAATAAACGGAATCCATAGTAACAAACTGCAAATGTGTATTCCGAACCCAGACATAAACATGCGTTCTAGCATCTTGAAACTCCCTGCCAGGGAACGAAACCACCTCGTAATCGAATCGCGGAAGCAGCTTTTCATTTTCCTGGGCGTTTAAATTGCTTCCAAAAATCAAAATTAAGGAACTTATCAAAAATAGGTTCATTTTACTTATTTTTAACATGATGACCTCGCTTAATTAATAGAAAAAATTTTATATAGCAAAATCATTGGCTGGCAAAATAATTAATTTTTAAATAATTTTGCCGAAAAATTATTTTGCCAATTTCAAAAATCCAACCCAACTGACCAATAATAGATCGGCTTGCTCACGCCATCAAAATCAGTTCGCCAGGTGGCGTCAAATCGTAACAGGAACAAATAGACATTGGCACGGATTCCATAGCCAAACCCGGTGACAATATCCCTGACATAACGCTTACCATTCGGTTTGGTTGCCGTAAATCGCCAGGCATCATCATCTGACCATGCAGAGCCGGCATCCAGGAAGAATGAACCCTGGATGTTTGAAAAGCCCAGCTTCAACGGAAATTTAGTGATAAAATATTGAATAAATGGGAAACGAAATTCCATATTAAACAATGCGGCTCGGGTCCCGACTAATTCATACAGTTCCGCTCCACGAAGCGGCATCATCCATTCTGAAAGGAAATAATCGTTTATATCTGTGAAGCCGATGTTCTGGTAAAATTTATAATTCAGCCAGTTCTCGACGCCGCCCATGATGAACTGGGTGGGATTTTTTCCAAAGCTGGCGCCGCCGGAAAACCGCATGGCAAAGGAGTAGCCCTTACCCACTGAATAATATCGTCTGAAATCAAAACTTCCGGTAACGAATTCTTTTCCATATTCACCGATCTTAGGACTTCCAACCAGTCCGATATAGCTTCGATTTCCTTTGGAAGGACCTATATAATACCAGATCGTATTGTCGGTATTAAAAGCGATACTTGGCATCAACACCGAATAGCTGAATGGCGCAAAAGGAATTGAAAGAAATTCTTGTCTGATATTAAAATATTGCAGCCCCAGGTCGATCCGATTGAATCGTGACAGCGGATAGGACGTATACCCGGCCAGCCCACGTCTCAAGAATCTAACAGTGCCCACTTCAGTGAGAAAATAATTCACAAACTGATAGCCCATTCCTGACCAGTTTACTCGATGTTTCTGATTGGCATAGCCCAACATAAAATCACTGTTATTCAAGTCCCGAATTAAATTAGCGCCAAGTACAATTTGATGATCTCCCAGCACATCGCTCAAATATAACTGTGTCAGACCAAATACGCCCAAAATTGGATCGTACCCGGCATTCATCCCAACATAATCAACACCAAATTTTAGTTTATACTTTTTTGTTTTAAATTCCCCGCTCGCTTCTCTGAAATCCTCGGAAGCCAGTTTCACCTCTTTCTGCTCATCGCTTATTTCATCAACCATTCCCCGTCTAAAATTCGAGCCAAAAATGTATCGGGAGAAATCCTGACCGCTTTTTACTGTGGTCGTAATTTTATCCGCTTCAATTTGATTGTCATCCATTTCTGCTATTTGCTGGGGTTTATCTTTCCCTAAAATATAAGCGGTCGGCTGTGGCTCGACTTCTTGCTCCCCAATCGTGCTAAAGGGATCAGCCCAGAGGTAAATATCGTAACCGGCATTTGAAAACGCTGTGAATGCCAGTCGGTTGCTCTTGAAACCGATTGAAAGCTGTGCAATCCCCGTGATCATATCGGTGAGGGCTTTCACCTGTTCGGTTTCTATATCCATGTAATAAATGTTTGAAATCCCGCTTTTATCGGAAACAAAAAACAGGTGCTTTCCATCGGGTGTCCATTGCGGAGACTTTTCATTCAATTCATCACTGGTCAATCGCCGTAAGCCTGTTCCATCTGATCGAACGAGATAGATGTCCGTGGCGTGATAATCATAATCCTCGATCTTAATATCGCCGAGCAGATCTGCTGGCTCTACACTTGCCTTTCGATCGGATACAAATGCCAACATCTTGCCATCAGGCGACCAGACTGGCTCGGCATCACTGAAAATATCATCTGTGATCTGGCGTAATGCTTTAGTATCCATGTTGTAAACATAAATGTCGGAGCAACAATTTTTCACACCGATAAATGCAATTTCATTGGACACTGGCGACCAGGCTGGCGCAAACAGTCCATCCATCTCGAATTTATATGAATCGATGATTTTCTTTTTGTCTACATCCAGAATATTTAATGCATCTTCTCCAGCAGATCGCGAAGAAAAGGCGATATATTTCCCATCATTTGACCAGCTCATTCCGGGGCGCAGCCATTGGAGTTCTTCCAGATCAGCTTTTCTTTGTCCTGAAACCAATTTCTTAAGATCTTTTTTATCGGTTGCTGAAACAACATAAATATCGAAATATCCAGTTCGGTCGGTCAAAAATGCCACCCGATCCCCGGTTGGCGAAACAGCCGGACTGTTATTGACAAAATTTTGCCATTTGGTATGATCGGTCAAAGACTGGGCATAATCAAACGGCTGCTTTCGATTGGCAATTTCTGGCCAGTATTTTTTGCGCATATATCTTTGCCATTTTTTATTCGATTCATCAAGGTCTTCATTCATCGCAGACCGCCAGGCACGTTCAAAATTCCGAGTCGTTCTTATGCGTTGCAGCAACTCTGTCATCTTTTGCCTGCCATAAGTTTGTTCAACATAGCCCAAAACTGCCTGCCCGCCTTTGTAAGCGAGAAACGCTTGGAGATACTCTATCGGGGGGAGATAACCGCCTAAAGTTGCATCTCGAACAAACATATCAGAATCAGTATCCCAGCCAATCGAAGTATATTCTGCCAAACCTTCGATAAACCATAAAGGCGGTGCTGAACGAGAGATACCCTGGATAATCGATCCCGGTCCAGCGCCGTAGAGGAATTGCAACATCACGGCATGGGTCAGCTCGTGATGAATCACATGACGAAACTGCTCATACGAGCCATCGAACGGAATCACGACACGGTTCTTCAAGAATTCGGTAAATCCGCCGACTGACTCTGAAACGACTTGATAAGATACATTTGTCTCAGTGAAATCATTATGCGATCGATAAATAAGGATCGGAATTCGGTCGGTTAACTGGTAATTAAAAAGCTGATTCAACGAGACATAAGATGACTCTGCCACGTCCGCAGTGAACTCAGCCAGACGTCGAGCGCCTTGATAATAATAGATATCAAAATGATTGCTTTGAATAAACTCCCAGTCTTTTTGTTCATACTGGACTTTGTTTCGTCCAAATTTTTGACTGTACGAAGCGCCTGCCATAAATAGTGTAACCAGGCTAAGAATTAGAATTAATTTTATCTGTTTCATTTTTATCACCCACATTTCAATATTAATTTTTATTTAGAATATAAAAACCTAATTCAAGAAAATCTAATAAATGGATTACATTTTCACTATATTTTTAGATTCCGAAATATTGATTAGGATTCAACAAAAGTGCCTCGCCTTTATGCGATGCATACCTGAGCCATAAAGGGCTTGCACTCCACTCAACCGAACCAATGCTTTCAAGGTCACAATCTTTGAAATGATTGATTTAGAATTGATTGCATCTCTGTGACTCAGCAGTTAAATAATTGCTCTATCCGATAATTAAATAAATTCCAATCCCCAGGCTCAATAAAATCGAAAACAGCAAATGCAGTTGCACATTCATTTTCGCTGCTGTCTGTAATGCTTTGGGATCATCATGATTCCTACTCATAATTTTCCAGATTTGGGGCAAAATCAAAATATATGGA
>CBFDBN010000118.1:0-9279 GCA_965603055.1 uncultured bacterium
TCACCAGTTCTTAAGTTCATGTCTCAATACATCTTAGGTGCCCTGTTTTTTGTACCGTTTATTGTTTTATTATCCAGAAAAATCAAAACAATCCCATTCGCTGTTTCGGTTATTGCGCTGATTGTCATGTCTGGAGTTTTAGTTGAGCGGCTGTTTTTTTTAATGCCAAATATGAAAATCAATGGTTTAATTGCTGGAATAGAGATGTTGTTGATGTTGGTACTTTTTGTGTTAACGGTTGCAAGTCGGGAACGGGTGTTAGATCAAAGCGAAATGTAACTTCGACAAAATAAAATAGATAATCTTTATTAGTTTTAATAAAAGTTAATTGCCGCAGAAAAAATACTTGACTTCATCAAACAATCTTCGCATATTTATAGTATGAATTAAATCGAAAAAATAATCGAATCCAGGTTACATAAATTGAAAGCCTACCTGATCATTTTTACTTGTTGTGTAATCATTTACCTGATTTTTTTTGGATACAACTCAACAGATCAGCAAGTAATTAAAGAATGGAAATTGCCCATAAATACAGTTGATCGGAGTGATTGGTCAACCGTTACCCTGGAACATGATGCTCATTTTAAAGCATTGCGCGCTCCTTTCGATTCCGTAAAACTCCACTACCACACCGGTGTCGATTTACAAAATGGAAAAGACATTCAAGCCGGTGAGCCGGTTTACGCCATCGCTGCTGGAAAGGTCATTGCTATTGAAGATCCGCCTCCACAAAGAAGAATTACAATTGAGCATCTTTTACCCAACAGAAGAAAGGTATGGAGTGTTTACATTCATATTATTGATGAAAAGGTGAAAGTTGGTGATACTGTTAATTCAGAGACAGCTATCGCACAGTTGATGAATACTGCCGAGCTTGAGTATTATGGTTGGGATTACAATCATGTTCATTTAGAAATAATGAAGCAATTACCGCCTTTCGTTGCTGAGTTTTATCAAAGAAAAACATTTTCTTGTTATACCATTGCCGAAGTCGATAAGTATTTTTACGATCCGAAAGAATTTTTAAAAAATCGATTCAAAAATTAATGTGTCGTATCTGTTCACCAAATTTAAATGGGGGTATATCATGTGTTCAAACCAAAAAATTATCGTCTTTAATTTCATTTTTTCTGTTGCTCTCTGTTTTTTGTTGTTGACTGAATCTAAGTTGGTGGCTCAATGGCAATTTGCCAAAGATTTTAAAGTCAATGATGATACGGAATTGGATATTGAACAGAATCGTCCGGCAATTGCTTGTAATAGCTCAGGAAAATTTGTAATGACCTGGAATGATTTGAGAAATAAAGGCGATTATTATTATGATATTTATGCTCAAATTTTCGGCGCCAATGGTGAATTGGTGGGAAATAATTTTTATGTAATTTACAAATTATTTTTGCAGGCGGAACCCGACATTGCCATTAAACAAGACGGTTCATTTATAATCACCTGGCTTGATGATACTGGAGGCTGTGCTCCTGAAATGGAATTCAATCTCTATGCAAAATTTTATGATACGGATGGCATACCATCAGCTCAAATCCAGGTTAATGATTTAAAATGTTCTGTTTGGCAATCCCAACCACAGGTAAAATTCGCTGCCTCGGGTAATTTTGTCGTTGTGTGGACCGACCAGAGAGATGGATTCTACGATGGAACACGTCCATTGGGTCGAATATTTTGCCAGATGTATGATGCAGATTCAAATCCAATTGGTAACAATTTTAAAGTCAATGAGCCCGTTGATAAGACCAAAGAATGTAAACATCCTTCCGCTGCGATGGATGATAATGGCAATTTCATAATAATCTGGCATGACAATCGAAATGGGAATTTTGATATTTATGGGCAATGCTATCTCTCCAATGGAACGCCGGTTGGGAGCAACTTCCTCATCAATGATGATAACAGCGCAACAAATCAGAACTTTCCTGTCGTGGATATGCGTGCTGATGGAAGTTTTGTGGTTTGCTGGGTGGATAAAAGAAATAGTGAGGAAGATATTTTTGCGCAGCGATTTGACAGCAATGGAAATCCCATTGGAGCAAATTTCAAAGTAAGTGATATTTTTGAGAATTCTGCCCAAAAGTACCCGACCATTGCATTGAAATCTGACGGTAAATTTGTAATTGCATGGCAGGACAATAGAAATGGCGATTATGATATTTATACTCAAAAATATGATGCAGATGGAGCTAAAATTGGTGTTAATATTCGCCTCAATGACGATAATGGCTCAGCATCCCAGGAAAAGCCCGATGTTGCCTGCAGCGGCGAAAAAATCTATTACACCTGGCAGGACAACAGAATCCCCAATGAAAATTACGACGTCTTTGCGCGGGTAGTTTATTTTGCTTCGAATGATCAATGGCTTGCAGTCAATAGTCCCGAACTGGCTGACAAATGGATTATTGGGGAAACATCACAGATTACTTGGTCGACTTCTGAGGCGCTCGGAAGCACATTAGTTATTGAGCTGTCAACTGATAATGGTACGAATTGGAAAACATTGACGAGCAGTGTCCCTTTTGATGCCGCTTATTTTGAATATACTCCCAATGAATTAGAAGTCTCCGACCAATGCCAGGTCAAAATCTCGTCGAATAATTACCCGAGTATTTCTGACATCTCCGATCGATTCAATATTTTCAAACCGGCTAAAAGCTACCATGCAAAGCAGTTTTTTTGCTCGACTGATCCGATCCTATTGGATGGGAATCTAAATGAACCAATATGGAGCGATGTGAAGGCAGAATCTTTATTATTTGGCGGTATGCCAGAACAATGGACTGCCAACTGGACTGATTTTACCGACCTGTTGGTAACCTGGAAGGCGATATGGAGTCCGGAAAACAATCGCATTTACCTGGGAATAGAAGTCACAGATGATACTCGCGGCACGCTGGATAATAATGATCCCAATGAAAGTCTGTTTTATCCGTTTAACGATGAGTCTGTCGAATTATATGTAGATGGTGATCACAGCGGTGGATTATATCAAGGTAGCTATGAATCGGCTCAACAATGGCTGATCACAACAGAAAATCTACGGATTTTAAACTATTATGTTGCTGATAAGTTAGGCGTCTATTCTGGAAATGCTCTGCAGAGTGCCGTAACATTGGGTAGTGACGGCAACTGGGTAATCGAGGCAGAGTTGACTATTTACAATACCTTTGAAACAGCAGAAAGAACGTTAGCTCCCGGTGATACCATTGGCTGGGACATCTGGCACAATGACTCCGATGATGAAACCGTTGAAAATAGCAAATATGCTCGTGATCACCAGACTGGCTGGTATTATACTGAACAAGCTTATAAGAATGCTGATTGCTTTGGCAATTTAATTTTGAGTGATATGGTGGTCCCGGTTGAACTCCGATCTTTTGAAGCTCAAGTAAACAGAAATTGTGTTCAACTCATCTGGCATACATCATCTGAATCAAATAATTATGGATTTGAAATCCAGAGGAGTTTCAATGGAATTAATTTTGAAAAAATAAGCTTTATCCAGGGAAAAGGTACTGTTACGTCACATCAGAATTACATTTTTGAAGATAAAAATGTTTCCGCTGCTGTATATTATTATCGATTGAAACAGGTTGATTACAATGGGAAGTATTGTTTTTCTTCGGTTATTCGGGTGGAAGTGAATAGACCATCTGTTTACCATCTCTATCCCGGCTACCCCAATCCATTCAACCCTGAGACGAATATTTGTTATGATTTGCCCGAGACTCAGCAGGTCGTTTTAAAAATTTACAATCTAAATGGACAGGAAATAGCAATATTAGTCGACAAAATGCAACAGTCTGGCTCTTATTCCGTTGAGTGGAATGCCAAAGATCAGCCAAGTGGAATATATATTTGCAAGATGAAAGCTGGTTCTTTTTCGAGTTCTTTAAAGCTAATAGTAGTCAAATGAGGTAGTGCTTATGAGTATTTAACAAAAGATCATTTTTTTCAAACGGTGTAAAATAAGAGTGAACATATTCTTGATAACGGAGTTAATATTAATCTAATTAGTGTCTGTCCGAAAACGTAACATAAGCTTCCAGCTTGTGAGAAAAACCAGCTTAACTTCAATATTTTGGTTGCAAGCAGGATGCTTACGTTACAAAAACCGTCCTTTTCGGACAAACACTAATTATATTCTTCTTATAACATAAATTTATAGAGAACTTCATGAAGTCTAAAGCTACTATTTTCATATCCATCATCTTCATATTTGTGTTCGTATTCAACACCTTTCCTGTAAAGAGCAAAAATTCACCTTCAAGATCAAAACACATTAGCGATCAAAAAGACAACCAACCGCAATACATTCCCGGTCAAATCAGATTAAAATTTAAGCAAGAAGCAGAACAAATAAAATCAATTAAAGATAATGCAACAATAACAGGAATCGCTTCTGTTGACGAAAAAATTTCTAATTACCAGGTTCAGTCCATCCAAAAATCCTTTAAACACAAGCCAATTCCGAAAGATACAGGAATTGCTGATATTTCAAAAATTTATACACTTCACTTTGCGGAAGATAAAGATATCCACCAGGTGGCAAAGTCTTTTTCCATTGATCCAAATATTGAATATGCGGAACCTGTTGCAATTTATTATCTCGAATTGGCACCAGATGACCCGCAATTTGCGCAACAGAACCACTTACCACAAATCTTTATGCCAGAAGCCTGGGATATCTCCAGGGGGGACAGCAATGTAATTATTGCTATCGTCGATGGCGGAACGGATTGGGAGCATATTGACCTCATCGATAATATCTGGACCAATCAAGCAGAGGCAAATGGTTCTATCGGGATTGACGACGACGCTAACGGCTATGTGGATGATATTCATGGCTGGGATTTTGCCAATGATGATAACAATCCCACCAATCAACCAACAAACCTCGTTGCATACTATCACGGTACAGTAACAGCAGGATTAGCCTCAGCAAGAACGAATAATGCAACACAGGTCACCGGCGCATCCTGGAATTGCACAATCATGCCGCTCAAGCATGGACGCGATAATGTGGAACGATCGATTTACAATTGGGAGAATGGTGCTATCTATGCTGCTGAAAATGGTGCTGATGTCATTAACCTGAGTTTTGGAAGTTTTCGTGAACCTTCTCAATCTGCCCAAGATGTAATCGATTATGTCTATGGTTTGGGTGCAGTGGTTGTTGCTTCAGCCGGAAATGAGTTAAATTCTGATCCGAATCATTATCCATCTGGCTATCATAATGTCCTCAGCGTTACCTGGATTAATAATGCTGATTATTTAACTACTGATAGCCCTTATGGTTTATCAGTAGATGTCGCTGCGCCGGGTGTCCAATTACTGAGTACCAGTCCCAATGATGAAACATTGAGGATGAGCGGGAGTTCATCCGCAGCGCCGATCGTTTCAGGATTAGCAGCTTTGATCAAGTCTCAACATCCGGACTGGGGACCAACTGAAATAATGCGCCAAATTTTTTTAACGGCTGATAATATTGACAATCTAAATCCACAATATGCTGGCAAGCTTGGAAGTGGAAGGATTAATGCTTATCGAGCAGTAACAGAAACAAATCCAGCCGAACTTGCCCCAAGACTAAAACTAATCGGTGATGTCGCCATCTCCGATTCCAGTGGCGGTGATAATGATAATATTTTCGAGCAAGGCGAGACGATTGAGGTTAAAGCATCTGCCTATCGGAACTACTCCATTAGCCCGGGGATGAATGTCGTATTTACAATTACCAGTGATGATACAGATCTTACCATAAATAATGGGACTTATAACTTCGGATATTTTCCCCCGGATATGGAACTTTCAGTACCGCTATCTTTTAGTTTTACAGTGAATAATAATGCGAAGGGAAAAACTGCAAATCTTTTTGTTGGATGGCAGTCTGATGGCGGTTATAGCGGCGCGGATACATTCAAAATAATAATCGGAAAAATTCCCATCTTGATCGTCGATGACGATTTTGATGCAGATGATATCGAATTTCCAGATGCTGAAAAGTTTTATACCAATTTACTGGATACCTTCAAATTAAACTATGCGGTATGGGATCGTTATGAATTGGGGGCGTTAGGACCAGACCAGATGACCAATTTCCCAATCGTTATCTGGCTTTGTGCCTGGGCTTTTCCATCACTCGATTCTGCCGATCAACTGGCTATCTCAAATTTTTTAGATAATGGCGGCAGTCTTTTTATTACCGGTCAGGATATTGGTTGGGACTTTAACGATCCCGGTGGATTCGGCTATCAGCAGCGTGAATTTTACGCAAAATATCTCCACGCCATTTATTTTGCTGACGATAGCCCGGTCAACGAAGTCGTGGGTATACCGGGTGATCCCATCGGCGATAGCATGGAATTCTCAGTATGGCAACCAGGGTTAACCGAAGAAAATCAATACCCTGATGAAATCGAACCGGATAGCGGGGCAACTGCCGTGTTTGAGTATGCCGGCGGTAACAATCATAAATTTGGGATCAAATACAAAGGCGATCATAAAGTTGTCTATTTTGGCATGGGATTGGAAGCGATTGATTCAAAAGAAAATACGCCCCCGGGTGAATTATCCGAGATCAGAACTGAAATATTTGGTCGGGTATTGAACTGGCTGAATTTTATCGATCATGAACCACTCACTGATACGGAAAATTCGACAGATTCCAGAACGGTTATGGCTCATGTTACAAATAGCTCTGCCACTACCGATTTAGTATCCATGGAACTGTACTGGCGGAAAACGAATCAAAGCACATTTACAGCCATACCGATGACTCATACCGGAAATAACAAATACAGCGCTGAAATTCCTGGTTCCGGGAAAAATACGACCATTGAATATTACATAAAAATGGTGAATTCATATTACGCATGGAGCAGCCCCCAGGATGCGCCCCAAAATTATTACAATTACCGGGTTGGACCAGATCAAATTGCCCCGACCTTCAGCCATCTACCGCTTAAATCTTCGATTAATGGTGAAATGGCTCGTGCAATTTCTGTTGGCGTGGAAGATAATATCGAGCTTGATGACAGCGCTGTTTACGTTCGTTATTATTCTTCAAAATTGCCACCTGATAGTGTTAAATTAACGGAAGGAGATAATCCCGGCTTATTCCAGGGCCTCATTCCAGCGGTTTTTGATTACGGGGACACTGTGTCGTATTACTTTTCCGGGTATGATAAGGCGACATCACCTAACCGAGGTCAATCAGAGATTTACTCCATTGTTGTTGGTTTAGAGAATTTCGAATCAGGACTAAGCGATTGGATTGCTTCGCCAGAAGATGGCTGGGGATTGGATCAATCCCAGGTTCATGCTGGCAAAATTTCTATAAATGATAGTCCCAACCAAACTCCCTATCCACTCAATCGCGATGTAAGTATTGCAATTAATTTTGGAATGGATCTTTCTGGTACCGACTTTGCGGCGTTGAGGTTCTGGACTAAATACTTTCTAGAGATTAATCATGATTATGGCTACATCGAAGTGAGTAACGATGGCGGTCAGACATGGAATCAGGTAGGAGATTCTTATAATGGTGCCACCGGTGCATGGACACTGAAAATAGTGGACCTGAATAGTTACTGTGGTCCTGGCAACACTGACGTTCGCTTCCGTTTTCGCATGGTTTCAGATGCCAACCAGGGACCTCCATTTGCCGGTTGGTTCATTGACGATGTACAGATCGTTGAAGGCGTGGAATTCACACGGATAACTGGGGACATTAATACAGCAATCCCGAAAGATTTTGTTTTATATCAAAATTATCCCAATCCGTTCAATCCAAATACCACCATTCGGTTTGATCTGCCAACACCAGGAAAAGTAATTGCAAAAATTTATAATATTAAAGGGGAATTAGTTCGTACCTTGTTTCAATCGCAGATGAATGCGGGCAGCTTTATGGTTCAATGGGATGGTAGGGATGATAACGGACAGAATTTAACTTCTGGAGTATATTTCTTTAAATTATCGACAGCCAATTTTAGCGCGACTCGAAAACTGCTGATGATCAAATAAAAAATTAAAACGCGGATTCAACGGATTCGACCGATTAGAACGGATTTTGAAATGTGAAAATTGTTGAAAAATGCTGGCATATAATTATCCGTTAAGATCCGTTCGATTTGTTCAATCCGCGTTCCATTTTAGTTCTTTATTTCTCCCAATTCGCCAGCGTGGTTTTCACTTCGTGCTTGATCACGGCATCTTCTGCGATACCTTCAATCGTTTCAGTTTCTGCCAGAATTTCTTTCATCATCTGAATGGCACGTTCTTTTTCGCCCTGGGAATAGAGTGCTTCAGCGAGAAACTGACGGGTGTTTAAATTTTTGGGAGCAATTTTTAAGCTCTTCTCCAAAATTCCAACTGCTTTCTTCTTTGAGGGCCAGCCCAAAATAAGCGGAATTTTCGGCGCCTTAAAATAAACCCGACCTAAAACGCGATTACCCCCAGCCTCGTCGAAATTGGGATCAAGTTCGTTGACTTTCTCGCAATGCTCCTTTATTTTCCCGGCAACCCCTTTCCTGGCGGCTTTCAGAATACCATATTCTTCGCCCCATACGCCCCAGACAATGGCTGAGAACAGGTGAATACCGACTGATTCAGGAAATTCTTCTACGCCGGTTTTACCCAGTTCTTTTCCGAGGTCGTATATTTGCTTCTTCATCTCACTGTCATCGGTGGTGTACTTGCCTTTGAAATAATAGGCTTTCATTAGCTTCCAGGTGGCTTCTTCTTTCTCAGTGCCACTGGCAGTTTCGATCACCTTTTTATAGAGATCGATCGCCTTGTTGACATTAGCAGGATCAGCGATTAGCTTTTCTTGATCGAAATTTTCTCCCCGGTTGTCAAAAAGGCTATCCGCTTCCTGGAGTAAATTCTGTGCTGAAAGATTTAGAACGAACAACAAAATGATACTGAATGTGATCAGCATGATTCTTTTCATTTTAATTCCTCCCAATAAAATGTAAAGGTTTTGAAGTAATAATAAGTTAGGTTTTGAATGGAAACTGGTCGGTTGGTCATTTTTTCTTTTCTGACAGTTAAAATTTAAGCCTAATATAATAAATCAATCTGGTAGATGCAAGAGATTTTTTAACCTGGATGTAATCGCTGCTTTCTTAAACCTGCGAGGTTTAGGAAAGCTGTCCTGGGTTGCTCCCCCCGCAAATGACCGATTACATCTGGGTTATTCCCAAAAGTCTGGATCCACACTATCAGCATTTAGCGGATAAGTGAAATGGAAATTATCCTTGC
>CBFDBN010000119.1:0-9276 GCA_965603055.1 uncultured bacterium
GATTTCATTAAAAAATAAAACGACAGCACAAAAAATCCCTGCAATACTCCTAGCGAAATATAAGTATAGCGATCGTATTTTTTTGCTTCGTTATAGTATTTATTCATTTCGCTTAATGAACCAGCCACTAAATACTGCTTATATTTATCATCGGCTTGATCTTTCAGATAGACGGTTGATAAGCCGGTGAGGATTGAAAGTCCCCAGAGGCTATAAGTCACCGCTCGGTAACGATGTTTCGCTTTACGGTGCTTCTGCTGCTCAAATTCATTCAGGTCTAATTGACCCTTATTTCGCTCCAAATTCACATTCAAGAAATTATTTTTTATTTGCTTTAGATCAACCGGGTAATCCTTGAAACCATCTTTCTTGACTAACAATTGATAATTTTTAGGATAATTAAGTAGAATCAATAGGGGAGTGTTGCCCTTAAATTCATCATTTAGAAATACAGATGCACCGAAAGGATTGGTTCGAATTGAAAATAATGTTTTAAATTCTGGTTGGATAATTATTGTGTCATTATGAATAATTTGGATAGAATTCTGCCAATCAAGATTTCCCCATAGATAGGGATTGGAATGAATGGCAGAAACGATGTAATCTCCTGGCTGCAAAGCAATGATTGGCAGAGGAGTGTACCCTATTGATTTATTATTTACCCGGATTTCTACCCGGCTGGAATCGGTTTGAATCCTTAAATAACCGAAGCTTTCATGCGTTTGACCAAAAACCGGGGAAAGGGTAGGGGAGAGGAATGTAAATAAAAAAAATAATGTGACAATTTTTCGCCTTTGAAGATTTTTAAAGAACAAATTCAATTCTCCTCAGCAGTGGAAAAAATATAGACATTATTATTCTCTGATGCGCCAACTAAATATTTTCCCCAGATAACCGGTGCTGTCTTGACTCTTCCCCTGGTTTTATATTTCCAGATTTCTTCGCCAGTTTTCAGATCAACAGCATAATAATGTCGATCAAGCGAGCCAAAAAACACTTTGTTATTGCAAATCAAAGGAGAAGTACTGATAACACCTTCCGCTTCAAACGACCATATTTTTTTTCCAGAGAGTCGATCCAGACAATAAAGCTGTGAATCAGTTGAACCAAAAATAACCATACTATCTTTAACGGCTGATCCATGAAGAATCTGTCCTTCTGCATTGTAGCTCCAGTTTAAATTACCAGTCTTGAAATCGATAGCATAGAAATTATTATCGTTCGAGCCAATATATACGATGGTATCTTTGATTGCCGGGGTTGCCTGAACGTTGGCGTTGGTTTTGAATTTCCAGCATATTTTTCCAGATATTTTATCCACTGCATAAACGAAGCCATCATCACAGCCGAACACAATTATCCCGTTCTGAAATGCTGGTGAAGATCGAATTTGATCACCGGTTTTTGTCTGCCAGATTCTCGAGCCATCGGATAAACTGTAGAGATCGATATGTTTATAGAGGGCTGTGATAATTATCTCATTGTTTAATACCAGTGGTTCGGAGGCAATATCCCCGGCATCAATTTCCCAATCGTTTTTGGCTCGTTCCAAATTATATTTAAATAATGTATCATCTCCATAACGTAATGCAATGAGAATGCTTTTATCCTGGTAGGCGTTTGTGGCATCGACATTTGTCTTTCGATGACCGATTCTTTTTCCTGTTTCAATATTCAGCGCATAAAGTCTGCCATCCATTGTTGCAAAATAGACAATTCCATCTATTACTAAAATTGTTTTACCGATTGCAGAAGAAGCATTGTATTTCCATTTCAAATTTAAAGGCAGCGATAGGTCACCCGGGTAAACATTGGTTCTGGCCGGATTCCCGCCATACATTTCCCAATTTGGTGAACCAAGCTTTTCAGTTGCATCAAAATTTATTTTGATCTTTGCGCAACTGAATAATAAAGCATAAATAATAAAGAAATTTGTTATAATAGCTTTCATTAGATTACCCGGGTTCACACATCACTTTTTTTAGATTCTATTTCTTTCATGATATGATTTAATCAGTTTACATAAAATTTATCATTACAAGAAGAAATTCTTTCAAAGGTTGTAAACCTTTGAAAGAGTGGTTTAGCATTTTTTTAAGCGCGGAGAATCGTGCAGGAGGCAGATTCGCCTCTGGCGAACGCAGAGGAACGCAGAGTTATTGTTCTATCTCTTTTTTCTCTCTGCGTTTCTCTGCGAACTCTGCGGTTTGATATTTTTTTATAAATGAAAATATTAACGTGGGTAAGTGAACTTTTTCCATATTACCTTTTTAATATCCATATTTTTCATATATTTGTTAAAAATCCCAGCCAAAAAAGAACTGTTTAAATATCCCTTTTTGCATTTCAAATTTATCGGGATTGAGCAGATCATTGGAATCATTGAATTGAAATTTTTTTCCGAGATCAAACCTTAAAACCAGGAATCCGCCCAATCGCCAGCGAATGCCAAATCCCATGCTTCCCAGCACCGAATTCAATTGATTGTCCCAGGCATTGCCGAGATCGATAAAACTTGCCCCACGAATCGCCGTAAAACCCATTCTACCAAAGGGAAAATTGATATTAAACCGATCAATAAAGGGGAATCGAAGTTCATTATTGATGAGGAATATTTTATTCCCCCATAATGACCAGCGTCGATAGCCGCGAAGATCCCAACTGCCTCCCATTACAAACGGTAAGGCTTCTTTCCCATGGTTGTAACGCGTCATCGCCCGTACTGCATAAGTAACTCGACGGGAAAGCCTGAAATATTTACGGGCATCAAATATAATCGTATAAAAATTCACATTTGAGTGTTGGACATCCAATGTGTTTCCAACCGTGATGTTTATCCGACTTCCATCCATCGGGCCGGAAGGTCCCCAGAGCGAATTATCCTTTACATAGCCGATAAAATTTGATAGTAACAGCGCTTTTCTGCCTTTTTCTAAACCATACCAATCTTTATATGAGTGTCGAAAATTAATACTTGCTTCAATTCGCTGAAAAACCGATAAGGGATAACTGACCGATCCAAAGCCGCCGTAGCGCCGCTCGTAAAAAAAGCCTTCGTACCAATTAAAATACCTGCCGGCAAAATGATACAGACCCAGGGCATAGTTCATCCGGTGGGAGAGATCGAGCCGCGAAACTGCTATGTTAAAACTCTCAAAAAATTCTTCCCGGGTCTGGGCGTTATTAAAAATGAGAAAATGATATTGATAATTGCCCAGCATATCACTCATTGCCAGTTGGGCGCCGCCAGATACACCGAAAATGGGATCCTGCATCACCGAACTCTGGGCGACATCGAGGTTAAATTTTGGTCGATACTTAACTGTCGAAACCACGGATTCGGCTACAATTTTCGGCATTTCAGGAAGCCGCGCTTTAATTCGGAGCGAATCCTTTTGAACGACCGTTGCAGAATCAGAACGCCCGGGTACATTATCCAGGACCTGGATTTGAAAAGAAAATTTTTCAAATGCAGTGAATATAATCTGGTTATCATCGGTCCATTCCGGGTCATAAGCGCCAGTAGTAAAATTCGTTATCTTCTTTGCTTTTACCCGGTTGTCCATGAGTGTGAAAGCTGGCATTTTAGCAACCGGGGCGTCATAATGACTGCGATCGGCTAATATATTTGTTGAAGCAAGACCGGGGTTTTCGATTAGCCAGATGTTAAATGCGCCATCCCGATCCGATGTGAAAGCCAGGTAGCGATTATCGGATGAAATAACCGGTGAATAATCATTATGCTTACCGTAAGTCACATAACTGATTTCACCTGAAATTAAATCATAAGCAAAAATATTGTAATACCCGGAATTTTCAATAGCAGATCGATCGGAGCTAAAATAAATAAACCGACTATCTTGATCCCACGCCGGGTCGCGATCGTCGTAAAAATCGTTGGTTAGCCTATCCAGGTGACCGGTTTCAACGTCCACAGTATAAATATCACTTTTGCCAGAGAAACTGATTCCAGTAAAGGCAAGCTTAGCTCCATCAGGCGACCATGCCGGGGAGAACAGGGTAATGATATCATCAAATTTGAAGTTTTTTATGATATTTCGGTTTTTGATGTCATAGACATAAATAACGTCACTTTCACCACTTTTTGAAACAAAGGTTAATAGTCCCTGTTCGGTTACATCGATTTTGCTGTTTAAAATATGGAAAGATTCGAAATCATCAGTCCGCTCACCCTTGATCAAAACTTCAACTGATTTCTCTTTATTTGTTTTTTCCTTGGGGATGGGCATCAGGTATATATTTGAATACCCGATCCGGTTGGAGACAAATGCCAGGTTTTTTTGTCCATTACTTCGAAAAAAGGCTGGCTTGGTGTTTATTCCCAAATGGGTAACCCGGTTGGCGATCATTTCTGGAAAGTCACTTTCCTCCATGATTGGATAGTGTTGTTTTTTCAAGAAATAAAGCCATTCCTTGTCAAACTCTTCGTAATTAAGCCCGATGGTTAATTTCAGAACATTTGAGAAGTTATCTTCCTTCCAGGTGTTTTCAATTAATTGAATGATCTTCTGCTCGCCATACTTTTCAGCAATATACTTTAAGATCGCCTGTCCTTCTTTGTACATTAAGAAAGAACCATATATTTGGTACATCTGCTCTAAAGGGACAAGATAGCCATTCAGCACGGCGTCTTTAATGAACATCTCAGCCTCGTCACCCCATCCCTGGGACCAATATTCAGCAAGTCCTTCGTTAAACCATAAAGGAAGCGCCGGGAAATGAGTTTTGCGATGATCTTTCAATACTCTGTAATGTTTGCTATGGGTGAAAACATGGACAAGCTCATGACGGATGACTCTCTTAAAATCGGGTATCGAACCATTTGCCGGAACAACGACCCTGCCCTTGATAAACTCAAAAAATCCCCCGACACCTTCGGGCAGTATATAGGGAATTGTATTGGTCTGTTGAAAATGGGAATGATTGGAATAGAAAATAAGCGGAACACGATTATTAATGCTGTGGTCAAATTTATCTTCCAAATAGCGATAGGTTTCCTCTGCCCATGCTGCACCAATGTCAGCTAATTCTCGCATTTCCGGATAGAAATAAATATCAAAATGCTCTGTTTTTAAAATATACCATTTAAAATTATTGTATTGTACCTTGTTCCTGCCAAAGTAATATTGCGCCTCCCCCGTCGTGTATATAGCTAATGTTAAAATAAAACCCAAAACTAACTGTCGAATTAATCGAGACACGGCGATCCTCTTGTTTACTCAAGCGTTAAATGTAAAGCTGCAGAAATTATCACTCTTAACTTTTTCATTTATTAACTAACAACTTTAGGTTATTTTAGTCACTTCAACCTTTAGGCATTTCAATCTTTAATCACTTGCATTTTATATATATATACTGACCTCAAATCAGATTGTTCAATTTACCAGAAAAATTAATATAAATCAAGTTGAATTTTATATTCATATATCATTCAAAATTAATGAGCAGCCATTTCCAGACAGGTATAATTTTTATTGTGATGCCATTACTTTTTGAGGTATCTTCCTGAAACATCGTTAAAACAATCCCTTCATTTAAATTGAACTCTCGATCCACTTCAATACAGCCAGAAATTCAACAACGATTAATTGAAAACAACTTCAAGCCTGACCAACAATATGGGGATGGCGTTCCAAACAGAATATCGGAAACCATTGTTGCGATGCGAGAACCGCCCCAGCCATCTGGCAGTGAAGTCCGAAACGCCTGCATCAGAATATTTCGATAATCGTGGTCAACTCCTATATGAGTGCGGTGCATGGATTCGACAACCATGCGATCGATTCCCTTGGGATCGACTCCCTGATTGCGCCAGATATTTTGCTGTTTCACGGGTGAAAGCGTCAACGTATCGAGATTTTCCTCCTGCTTGGTAAATTCAGCCAGTAAAATATCAGCCAGTTTTGAAGCAAGTTCTTCTTTTGTACTTCCATTTTTCTCTAATTTGTAAAGTCGGGCAGCATAGCGCAACGCTTTTTCATCTTTGATCTGATAGTCGCCACCTTTTCCTTCCGCAGCTTTTTTGAGCAAAAGCACCAGATGGCGACCGTGATCCGAATGGGCTGCCGCTCCGCCGACTACTTCTCGAAGGAAATTCCTGGCGACAATGGTATCGGCATTAGCGCCGCAAACTCCTCGTGGCGATTTTTTCGTAATTCTGCAGGGACCCATGTGACAGATGCGACAGCAGACACCATCCTTGCCGAATTTGCACTGATTCTGTTGCAAGTCCATTCGGGTGAAACAGGTATCGATGCATTCCTGTTCGGCTTTTCTCAGAATTTCGACTGAGGCGGAATCCCAGGCTCGGTCTTGGGGTGTTTTGGATTGTGTTGGCATTCAAAGCTCCAATTTTTAAAAAACATATTTTGCCTTGCATTTAAAACTGAAAATCGTTATATTAATAGCACAAATGAATATTTTAGAACAATATTTTTAAAATAAATTTTCAGGTGATTCATCATGACCACCAGAATTTTAGTTAAAAAAAATAGTGAAGCTGTTATTCCAGCTCACGTTATAAAATCGCTGGGTATTGCACCAGGGACTGAATTGGAGATCGATATCCGTATGTCATCGAATCAAAGGCGATTTCCGTCTCTTCCAGATATTCCACCCGATAAAACAGTTCAGGATTTTCTGAATGAATTCGAGAAAAAGTATCAAATGACTTCGGAAGAATTTTATCAAAAACTCCAAAGTGGCGAACTGGATGAAGATTCTGAACTCAATGAATGGGCGATTTATTATTCTATTAAATTAGAATTAGAGGAGAAAGGGAAAGATCCATCTAAAGCTACTTTCGAACCCATCACTTATGATGAGAGTTATGTATAGTTTTGAAAACAGTTCAGAATATGGTTCTTACCTCTACTCTCTCAAAGATAAATTTCCAGAAATCAGCAAATCACAAATCAATTTTTACTCTATTGAGCCAGATTTATTTTTAGCAAAAGGGGTAATCGAATTTCACGCAGAAATCAAATTAACCTTCCATGAAGTCATAAATTTTTCCAAGCAAAGAATAGTACGTTACGCTTATGAAGTATATCAAAAAAGCGAGTTGCTCTATTTTTATGATCCGCAAGAACATCCAGAAGACTCCACTTTAGCGTCAACTTTTCCACATCACAAACATATTCATCCCAATATCAAAAGAAATCGCCAGCCCGCTCCTGACATATCATTTGATGATCCGAATTTGCTATTTCTGATTCAAGAAATCATTGATCAGCTTTTATGACCGTTCTCCATCGAAAATTATCTTGCCCTATTTCTGTCGTTTATTTAATCCCAACCGATTCCATCGCTCAGAGCGATGGAATCGATCAAATTTTTAATCCAAATAAAAATGGCTTCTAATTTATAAGTTTTGTTGTCGAATTACATACAAAAAAAACTATAAACCTAAGCCCTTCTCGACTTCGCCGCCACGCTATACAAAAACCATCCCAAAATTCCAAAAATAATAAACGAAACAACTTCACCGAGCCATTCAGGAGAATAGGGGATTTCCAAAAATTTCGGTGTTTTGGACATGGCAACAGCAAAAATAGCAATGACAACTCCCATTAATCCATCGCCAGCGATCAAGCCGGAGCCTAACAGGACACCCTGGTCTTTGCCTCTTTCATCGGACTTTCGAGTGGAAATGATTGTACTTTCAATACGTTCTATTGGAATAACATCTTACATAATTTCTATCTTTCATTTGTTTTTTGGGATTTGAGGTCATACTTTGTTATTTCAAGATTTCTGATTTTTCTGAGTCTCTAACGACATCTCAGATAATTATATTTTATTGATTTAAAAATAATCCAGCATCCGGACCAACCGGGATACCGACCAATATCCAAATGCTAAGCAATATCGCCCAGATGATTATAAACGCGATAGTATATGGTAACATTGTGGCAATAACCGTCCCTATACCGGCTTTCTTATCATATTTTTCGACAAATGCGATTATGAGGGCAAAATATGACATCATGGGAGAAATGATATTCGTCGTGCTGTCTCCGATGCGATAAGCTGTCTGCACGAGCTCGGGTGTATAGCCTAACAGCATAAACATCGGGATAAACACCGGAGCCATGATTGCCCACTTGGCAGAGGCGCTTCCCATGAACAGATTAATAATCCCGGAAAGAAGAATAAAAGCAAGCATTAGCGGAATCGCACCCAATCCTAACGATTTTAAAAAGGTTGCTCCTTCGATTGCGAAAATAAGTCCCAAATTAGACCACTTGAAATATGAAACAAATTGAGCAGCAAAAAAAGCCAGGACTAAATAAATTGACAGTGTTTCCATGGCTTTAACCATACCCTTCATCACATCTTTATCATTTTTAAACGTACGAGCGCCAATACCATAAGCAATGCTCATAAAAAAAGCTCCCAGGAAGACAAAGGCGATAATGCCTGACATGAAAGGGGATCGAAGGATACCACCTGTCTCAGGATTTCGCAAATATCCATTGGTTGGGATGAGACCACCAAGTATAAAAATCACAAATAATATACCGGTTATAATCGCTAATATCAGTCCTCGCTTTTCATCACGATTTAATCGATCCAGTGTTTCAGGTTTAATTTCTCCCTTATAGGTTCCCAACCTGGGAATAACGATCTTCTCCGTCACCCACGTGCCCGCTGCGGCAATAAAAAATGTAGAAACAACCATAAAATAGTAGTTTGCCGTCGGATTTACTTCATAACCGGGTATAATAATTCTGGCTGCTTCTTCTGACAATCCAGCTAATAACGGATCCAGGGTGCCCAATAACAAGTTGGCACTATAACCGCCGGAAACGCCGGCAAAAGCAGCAGCCAGTCCGGCAATAGGATGTCTCCCAACTGCCAGGAATATAATACCCGCTAACGGAACAAGAAGCACATATCCGATTTCCGATGCCGTATTTGACAACACACCTGCAAACACAATTACAAATGTAAGTAGTCGCTTAGGAGCAGACAGCACCAGTAACCGAAGTGTTGTCCCAATAAGTCCGCTGCTTTCAGCCAGACCAATGCCAAGTATGGCAACCATTACTATGCCTAATGGCGCAAAACTGGTATAGTTGGTCACCATCTCTGTGATGATGCGGTGTAATCCGGAAATGGAAATTAAATTAACAGCTTGAACTAACTCTCCGGTTGCGGGATGCACTACAGTTAAATTTATTTTACTCGCTATCCAGGAGATAAGTATTGTGAGTACTCCAAAAATTGCAAATAATGTAGCCGGATGAGGTA
>CBFDBN010000120.1:0-9267 GCA_965603055.1 uncultured bacterium
TTTTGAGCAGATTCAACTTTTTGACGATTATTTTCTGCCTGCTGTGCTTCCAGTTCTCTCAACTTTTGCTCATCAACTTCTAAATCTTGTTGAAGCCTGTCAACCTGTTGATTCAATCTTTGCAGTTGATCCTTCCTGCCGATTAAGCTTACAGAAGCAGAAGTTTTTTTTCCACCTTTGATCCCACCCCAGCTAAAAATAATCTCCCCGGATACAGTCACCAGGTGAATGCCCTGGCTCGAAAATTTTGGCGCAAGTTGCCTGGCTACCGATAAACTTTCAACAATCAAGTAAGATTTCAGCAGGATTTTAAATGCTTGACTGTATTTATCCTGACTGGTAATGAAATCAGTAGCCCAGCCAATGATACCTGCCCCGGATGGCAAATCCCGTTTTAAAGGCGTATAAGTCAGCGTTTCTAATGGCAAAAAAGTGACAATTCCCTGCTCTTTTTCCCTCAATGTATTGATTCCCAGGTACGCAGTTTCTGCATTGGAAACAAGTAGAAAAGATGATCTTTCGCCCAAAGCCGATTCAATTGCTTTGCGATATTTTTCCTCAACCGATATTGCCTCTGAAAGCGTGGTTTGAAATCCCTGGTCTTTGCCTGAATTAACCAATAAGTATTTTATACCTTCAGGATAATCTGCATAGCTTTCCAGTAGTTCATTTAGAAACGCAATCCGTTGAAGACCGGCATCAACCTGGTTGTTATTTTTGAGTATTTTTTCCTTTAACTGTTCGATACTTTCTTGAAGCTGGTCTGATTGTAATTCTAATTGCGATTGCGTCTCAGTTAGTTGTTCAAATTCGTCCTGCTGTTTTTGTTCAGTTTTTTGTAACTGTTCTGTTGCCTGGTTATCCTGGTCAATTGTTTTCAGTAACTTTTCTTTTTCTGCTGATAAATTCTTCTCACGCTCTTTTAGATGAGATATTTGGGAGTTTAATCGATCAAAAGTTCGTTGCTTTTCTGAAAGGGATTGCATCTGTTCGAAAACCTGTTGTTCCACCTCACGCCCGTGAACTTTTTTTTCTGCCAGGGCTTTTTCAATATCTTCTAAAGATTGTCTTTCCAGGTGATAGGTCTGTTGCGCTTGTTCTATCTCCTTTTCAATTTTAGACAACTGCTGTTCAATTTCAATTCGTTGTTCTTTTTGAGAGACGATGCGCTGCTTCAGGTTTTCAATTTCTTGCTGGATTCTTGTTTTATTTTCGGTGAGTGATTTTATACGTTCCCGGTTTAATAAAATTTCTTCTTCACGTTTATGAATGGTATTATTCACCTGGTTTAACTGTGCCTGGGCATTCCTGAGCTGCTCTTCCAGCTTAAGCAAATCTGTCTGAAAAGCTTCCACTTCTGCTTCTTTAAAAGAGACCTGGGAAGTTAAACTCTCCCTTTTTTGAGTTAATTCTTCATATTTTTCATTTAATGGAACTAATTCCTCATATATACTACTATACTTCTGAGTCGCAGTCCGCATTTCCGTCTCTTTTAAATCTTTTGTCAACTCTTGATATCGTCGAGCCCGTCTCACCTGTCGCTGAAGCGAATTCACTTTGCTGCTTACCTCGCTAATTATATCAGCCAGGCGAATTAAATCCTGTTCGGTGGCATCGAGTTTTCGCAGGGTTAATTTACGACGCTGTTTGTATTTGGTAATTCCAACGGCTTCTTCAAAAATACGACGTCGATCCTCCGGGCGCCCATTTAAGATAGATTCCACCATACTCAGCTCGATAACCGAGTAAGCGTCAGGAGCAAGCCCGGTATCCATGATAAGATCGTTAATATCTTTCAGACGACAGGCATTATTATTTAAAAGGTATTGACTTTCTCCGGATCGAAACAATCGGCGGGTTATCATCACTTCAGAATATTCTACCGGGAGTACATTATTGGTATTTTGAATGACTAAGGAAACCTCAGCCATTCCCAGCGGCTTTTGATTTTTGGAACCATTAAAAATAACGCTTTCCATTCGATCGCTGCGGAGCGTTCCGGCTTTCTGCTCACCTAAAACCCAACGAATGGCATCGACAACATTACTTTTGCCACATCCATTCGGACCGACCACGCCAGTTATCCCTGGCATAAAATCAAACACCGCTTTTTTGGCAAAAGATTTAAAACCGAAAATTTTTAACTTCTCTAAATACACAACCTCACCACTATAACTTTTTAAGATTACGCTTTGTTTTTTTTATAGATATGACGAATAGGGCTTAGGAATCGAGCAAATCAATCATAACGAAGGTTCGGATACTTCGAAGGATTAAAATTCCAAAACCACTTTGTTTTGATTATATTATCCAATTGAAACAAAGTTTCTAATTTTAACATAATTATTAATAAAAGTCAAGGCTTTTTTCAATATGGCTTTTTTTTAATAAAAATTTTATACTTGCTTTTTAATTTCATTTTCGTTATTTTCAGATAAAACAAAATGCAGATCAGATTTTATTGGAATGATCAAGTGAACCATGAACTGTCATATCGATTCTTAACAATCCCCAATCTGCTTTCGATATTTCGTATCTTGCTTCTCTTGCCATTAGCCATTAATGTTTGGAACGACAATCTCGACCTGGTTCTCTTGCTGGTTGTTATTGCTATCATCAGTGATTTCCTGGACGGCATTATTGCCCGGCATTATAACCAAATTTCAGAATGGGGCAAGATACTCGATCCATTAGCAGATAAGCTGTCAATTGGAACTTTGTTAATTGTTTTATACATGAAACAGCAAGTAGCGTTATGGCTGGTAATTATTGTCGTTGGGCGAGATGTTGTAATACTTCTGGGAGGATGTATTGTTGCTGAAAAATATAAACATATTACACCATCAGATTTTATCGGGAAAGTTACAGCTAGTGTACTGGCGTTCATGGTAATTAGTTATATTTTTAATATTGAAATTTTCGAAAGAATCTTCACTCCACTATCATTAGTTTTTGTATTTTTATCAAGTTGCAGCTATTGGAAAAATTTTACTTACATTAAAAACAAAGCGCGGACTATTCAAAATAAGAACTTCTAATTAACTCACTTACAATACCATATAAAACAATCGCCCCAAAAAATAAACCACAACAGTAACAGTAATCAGCGAAGCAGTCGTCACGACCACCCCTTGTCTTTCAAAATGATTGGCAATCAGTCCAGGAATGACCCAGCCGATGACCCTGAACTCAAGCGAAGCTGGAAAGATGAACGGGAAGACCTGGAGCCATAGCATTGTCCAGCATCCACCAATCAGAATCACGAAAACAAGCCTTCTTTTGCCAAACAGAATAAGATAACGCGATGCAAATTTAAAACAGAGCATGGTAAGCAAAGCTGCGATTAGTGTCCCAACGATTCTGGCGGGTTGATCCATAAACAGAACCAGGTAGCTGGGAACAATAATTCCGCCTGGGTAAAAGCCGGTCAAGCCGATGAACAGTAAAGAAATTAACAAACCTAAAAATGAAACCTCATATCCCATAGACTTCCCCGGTTTGGTTCCAATATTCGACCAGCATTCTGCCATTGCCACTGATGTTGCCAAAACCGAAGACGACTGAATTATCTTCAATTTCTGCAAAAATTTTTTCCATGATCCTGTCTGGCAATCGGTCTTTTATAACATTTATAGATTTGATTCTTCTTTTTACCACTCCAGAATGTGTTCCTGTTACAAATATTTTCTTGAAATTTTGTGACGCGCCATTTTTCAAAGCCTGAATCCATTGAAGCGTCCGGTCACCCCGATCTGATCGAAGGTTCAACAGCCCGATAAAATTTTCAGTTTCAACAGGTATTTTATTTGTTACGAGAGAAATAATCTCAATTGTCGATTGCGGATCATTGGCAGCAAACGCATTTACCAGGTAACAAATCTTTCTCGAATCTTTAGTTTGATATTTCCAGATTTTTAGTCCGCCAATATCCTGATTTGCTTTATGAATCCCATTTGCGATAACTCCATCCTTGATACCAAGACATTTGCTGATCGAAGCAACTAAACCAAAATTTTCAGAAAATTCAATCATGTTATAATTGAAACGAGGTTTGTTCCGAGCAGATAAATCCCCTTTTTTGACGGCAATCAATTCAGCATTATTAGTTTCAGCAGTTTTGAGAAATGTCGATCGAATTTCTTTTTCAGGGATAAATATTTTTGCATTTTCAGGGATATCCAGGCAATAAACGGACGCAATCTCATCTTCGGTTTTGCCCATCGCATCGGTATGATCAAGACGGACGTTGGTAAGAACGACAATATTTGGTTTCAACAACTGTCGGGATTCCACATAATGATTTTCCGGATGAATGCTCATGATTTCAGCAACAATAAAATCGACCTGAAGCCTTGCCGCCGTCTTCAACAGTCTTTTCTGCTCAATAATTGATGGTAGTCCTCTTCGATGAAATTCAGATTCGCTACCGTCGGGTAAAATATATTTTGCCTCAGAACCGGTCGTTTTTGCCAGAACTTTTTTACCATCTTCGCGCAGTATCGATGCCAACAATCGAACAACGCTGGATTTTCCACGGGTTCCAGTCACAGCTATCCGGAGCGGAATCGAATTTGTCCATCGATTCAATTGAATTCTTTCGATAAACAAATAAACCAAAAAAAATAGTATTGTTGGAATTATTATCAGCAAGTTATGTTATCTTTATAATTACCTTATTACCAAATTACAGAATCACCCAATAACCTGGTAACTGAATTAGAAATCAACGCTTTTTACAAACATATACCCGGCACTTCTCACACTCTTAATAAAAATTGGCTGGGAAGGACTGGGTTCAAAATATTTTCTTAACCGGGCAATAAAATTATCCACGGTTCTGGTTTCTATTAATGAACTCAGTCCCCAGACATTCTCTAACAGTTCATCTCTTGAAATGATTTTTCCCTGGTTATCGATCAGGTATTTCAAAACCATTGCTTCTCGCTTTGTCAGCCGAATTTTTTGGTCTCCAGCTTTGCACGTCAGGTCTTCAAAATTAATCTCATTATTTCCAAATCGATAGAATGGCTGCTCTGATGTAACCGGTCGATACCATTTTTTGCGCCTTAATATCCTTTTAACACGCAATAGCAGCTCTTTTAAGTGAAAAGGCTTCGTAATATAATCATCAGCTCCAATTTCCAATCCTCTGACGACATCATCAGCGGTATTTCGGGCGGTAAGCATTAGAATTGGAATTTGAAGCGACTTGTCCCGAATTTTACGCGCCACTTTAAAACCATCATCATGATATGATAACATAATATCCAGTATAATTAGATCATAATCATTCTGATTGAAAAATTTCAGTGCGTCCTCACTATTATATGCTATTGTAACATCATACCCTTCTTCAGATAAATTATATTCAAGTCCAACAGCTAAGGATTCTTCATCTTCCACAAGAAGAATTTTGCTTCCTTTAATAAAATTATCTTTTAGGTCATTATTTTGATCGTTCACTTCGTTTTTTCCTTTTAATCGTATGTTTAAGCAAGCGGTTAGTGTGCTTCTTCTTTGCTTTTTTATATATTGGTATCTCGATTTGAAGTATGGTTCCTATTTCTGTATTGGGACTTTTTGCCCTGATTTTACCACCATGGATCCTGAGTATTTCTTTGGTTATGAATAATCCAAGCCCGGTACCTCTCATGGCAGGGCCATCATGATTGTAAACACGATAAAATTTTCGAAATATTCGTTTCCGCTCTTTTCGCGGAATTCCCACTCCCTGGTCGATAAACTCAATTCTAAAATATTTTTCCAGGCAGCGGCAATTGATTTGAAGTAAAAATTCATTTCCGGCATATTTTATTGCATTGTCAATTAAATTAATAAATATTATTTTAAAGGCATTTTTATCAAAAACACATCGGCAAGAATCAAGATTTTCTAACGATATATTTTGAGCAAATTCAACTGGATACTTGGCTAATACTTCTTTCAGAATGGCAGGAATAATTGTTCTCATATTATACAGTTTAAAATCAAAAGCCAGTTGCTTCTGGTCAATCCGTATTGTCCCCAAAATTCTATTGATCATGCCCTGCAATCGATTGGCATCTCTTATCATCAACTGGATAAATTCCTGCTTTTTCTTTTCTGGCACACGCCGGGCTTCTAATGTCTCTAAACAAAGTTGTATTGAAGCTAAAGGCGATTTTAATTCATGAGTAATGTTCGCAATAAATTGATCTTGAACACGGTTTTTATTTATTTGCTGATTTAAATAAGTATAGATAAAATAAAATCCCGCTTGTAGCAGCACCAACAATACACAACCAAATATGAGGACCAATACATGGTAACTTCCGGGCATCAACGTCGGTGAGACCCCATTCTCCACTTTTTTAATAATGATATGATTGGAAATATAAAAATAGATCCATAGCGCTGCAAGGGAAAGCCATGTTAATTGTACAACGAGGAGGACAACGACTGGCTGAATCAAACTTTGCATTTTTTTCAACAGTAACATCTGCCTATCCACTGTTAAATCTTTTATTGAAAATTTAATCAAAAATTTCTATTAAAACAAGGTAAAAATTCAGCGAATTGTAGTCAGTTGGTTATTTCTCAGGAATACATCAAAAAAAGCTTCCAGAATCTTTTAAGTTTTAAAAGCCAGGCTCGGCGAAAACCGTAAATTATACTTTTTAACAAACTGTTACATCATGGAACAAGTTGTTCGCTACCAGTACATTTCGATTTCAAAATAGTATTTCATTTAATTAAAATCACAGCTTATAAGATAACTACAATTGATATTCTTGTAATAACAAGTAACTTATCATCTTAGTGGCACATTTTTTGTAAGCAATTATAATTAAGGTCGGCACGTAATTAATTATTCAACTGTTGAAGCAAATATGGATACTTCCTTAGAAAAAAATGGTTTTGATAGCTTTTCAAAAAGAACGTCACATCCCCAGGATTTCCCAACTTTATGGCAATTCCCCAAAGAATTCAAGCGTAACTGGCTTAAACAATTAGATGCCCGATTCATGATCATTCTATCATTAACTTTTATTTTTGAAGTTTGTATGATTCTATTCCTGCTATCACAGGTTAAGGGTAGCGATAAAGCCATGGATTTCAACTCAATACAAAAGCGGTATGCACATTTGCTGCTGGATAAATTTACCGAAGATGTCTTTACTGATGAAACAGTACCAGAAGGTACATTCCTTTATGGCGTACCAGAAGAAATGGACCAAATGGCTTTATCATCAGACTCGGAACGCAATTTTGAAGAAAATACTTCAAGTGCTTACGCCAATGATCCCCATGCTGCTGGATCAAATCGTGATAAAATTTCCCAGTCTAATGCAGGACAACCATCTGGCAATAGAACATCAAATTCCAGCGCCGGCAACTCAGCAGAAAGAATCGGAGCAATAGGTTTGTTGCAATATATATCCGATGACAACAATAATTCAAGCCAGGAACTTCAAGAAATATTTGCTCGAGGGGATCGTAACAATCGCTATTTAGAAAGTTCCCTTGCCAATGTAAAGCTGGACGGTTACATGAAACAAGGAGGAGCATCTCAAGCAAACGCAGGATCGGGTACTGAATCCTATTTCAGTGGTCTAAAAGGTGCTAAAAGTAGTGTATCAACTGCGGAAGTACGCTCATCTGTTGCACTATTGGAAAGAGCAACTTATAGCACCGTAGCCAAAAACACTGAATTAGAAGAGTCATCAGCATCAATATTGAAAAAGACTGGGAGCAAAGCTTCGGCACGAAAAGCGGAACATGTTACGAGAATCGTACTTAATCATAATCGATCCATCCAGGATTGTTATAAACAGGCTTTGAAGAAAAAAACCGATCTGAAAGGCAAGGTGGTCGTTCGATTTTCAGTAACTCCCGGTGGAACCGTTGAACACGTTGAAGTGATTAGCTCGACAATCGATTATGACCCGATGATAAAATGTATTGTAAATAGAATTCGTCGATGGAATGATTTTGGTGAAAGTGATATATCTTTAGGCACGGTGAGTTACCGGCAAACTTATGTTTTCGGTTATTAGCCCCTCTCTAATTTATTGTATCAGAATTTCAAAGTTTTTGCAGAAAAAATAAAACAACTGGAAATTTAAATACATTCAATCTTGAATTTTAAAATCTTAAAAACAGATATCTATATTATTCAAAAAATCTTTTGATAAAATTGGTTTTAAATATAGTTCTTCATTCGCAGAGATTTTTACGTTCGGTTGAGAAAATATCTCTGAGGATTTTAAACATCCACATTTTTTTTTGAGAAAAGAAAAAATCACTTGCATTTTAAATCAAATTTTGTATCTTATAACCTTAACATTTGGAATTTAAACCTTCCCCAGGTTTACCCTTATAAAAATTGAATAGATACCCACTCTAAATTTCTATTTCCTATATCGGATGTAACTTTCGATGGGTTGCAACTTTTGAGGGAAAAGTTGTTTTACAGTGATTGAAATGGTGGTTACCATAATCTTTATAACTTTTAAGAAAAATGTCGATGGCAAACTCTATCGAAAAATCTGCTATTTTGGGCATTGACATTGGCGGTACCGGGATTAAAGCAGCCTTAGTTGATCCGGCACAGGGTGTACTCCAATCTGAGACAAAAAAGCTTGCTACACCCCAACCAGCGACCGCCAGCTCGATGCTCAAGCTTATTCATGAATTAATTGAACAGTTTAACTGGCATGGTTCAATCGGCTGCGGCTATCCGGGTGTTGTCAAAAATGGAATTGTTTACACAGCAGCAAATCTCGATCCGAGCTGGATTGAAGTCGATCTTGCCAGCGAATTGAGACAATTCACCAGGGGGAGCGTCAAAGTCGTTAATGATGCCGATGCGGCTGGCATTGCTGAAATGGCATTCGGCGCTGGAAAATCTCGAAATAAAAAGGATGGCGGTGTTGTGATGCTTTTTACACTTGGCACCGGCATTGGCAGCGCTCTCTTTGTGGATGGACGTCTTGTGCCCAATACCGAATTCGGTCATATCGTAATGGATGGTGTCGATGCTGAAAAATTAGCTGCCACAGTTGTTCGGGAGCAGGAAAATTTAAGCTGGGAAGCCTGGGCAAAACGAGTCGATCAATATTTGAAATATATGGAAATGCTGTTTTCGCCTGATTGCATTATTATCGGTGGTGGGATCAGTGAAAATCCTGAATTGTTTTTTCCGCTCCTGGAGTTAAAAACTGAAGTCCGGCCGGCCGAGATGGCAAATGATGCCGGGATTATTGGGGCGGCTTTGGCGGTGATTCG
>CBFDBN010000121.1:0-9256 GCA_965603055.1 uncultured bacterium
ATTGACAATTAAATAAACTTAACAACAAAAGGTAGAAGGCATTGATAATTATCGACAACAAACTGGTCGATATGGCGCTCTAAGTACCTAAACTGTAAATTTTTTGCACAATGGATGAGGAGTAGTGAAATACTGGAGTATTGAATTATACTCGTTTTGGGTTAATTTTTCAGTATAAAAATTGATCGTATACTGATTCCATCGCTCCAAGCGATGGAATCAGTATGAAATTTTAATCCGTAATGAGTATATTGGGGTGATGAAGAAGTGAAGTGTTAAATTGATGGCATTAAAAAAAAATAATGAAACAAACTGATGACCTCAAAAAAAAGGCTGCCTTAAAAGCTGTCGAATTTATCGAAACAGGGATGATTTTGGGTTTGGGATCGGGCAGCACATCCTGGTTTGTCCTGGAAGAAATCGGAAAGCGGGTTGGAACCGGTCAGCTAAAATCAATCATCGGAATTCCCAGTTCAATTCAAACCGCAGCGGATGCCCGGCAATTTGGTATACCCCTGGCATCATTGGATGAATATCCAGAGATCGATCTAACCATTGATGGCGCTGATGAGGTCGATCGTGATTTGAATTTGATTAAGGGCGGTGGCGGCGCTTTATTGCGTGAAAAAATTTTGGCGCAAAATAGTCGACGATTTATCATTGTTGTGGATGAAAGTAAACTTTCTCCTGCTTTGGGCGTTAAAAGAGTAGTTCCTGTGGAAGTAATTCCCTTTGGATCATACCCGGTTTTAAATTATTTAAAAGCACTTTCCGTAAATGCGAAACTTCGCTTAAATGAAAAAGATGAATTTTTTCAAACCGATCAGGGTAACTTTATTGTTGATTGTAAATTTTACAAAATCTCGCAGCCTTATGAATTGGCTGCAAAATTAAAAGCAAAAGCTGGAATTATTGAACATGGCTTGTTTCCTGGCCTGGCAACGGATGTGATAGTCGCCGGGGAACGAGGCATTCAGCAGATGGTTGCAGAGCGCATAGAGCATCGCGCGCAAAAGCGCAAGTGACTAAAGTGAGTTAAAGTTTAAAGTGACTAAAATTTACCACCCAATGCCCCAAGTGATTAATTAAAAAACTTTTGCCAAAAAAAACAAAGACTTTAGCTCTAAAAATTCTGTTAAAGAGAATGTGGCTGACGAAACAATCACAAAACGCTATGCACTATGCTCCATGCAAAGTATCTTGTCGTACAAATATAGTCACAATTAAGTAAACGATATAAATTTCAATAGGAGAGAAGAAGAAATCATGGAAAAATCTGAAAATTGTGTCATTGTAATCTTCGGCGCTTCGGGGGACCTGACGAAGCGGAAATTAATGCCTTCGCTGTTCGAGCTTTATCGCAAGGGTCTTTTGCCCTACAAGTTTGCCATTCTCGGCATTGGACGCTCAGATTATAATGATGAATCATTTCGCGAAAAGGTGAATATTAGTATTAAACTTTTTTCAAAAACCAAGCCAGTGAACGCAAAAATGTTGCGCGAATTTTTGAAAAAAATTTTTTATGAGGAGATGGACCCGAATAAAGTTAAAAGTTATAAGACTTTAAAAGAGCGGCTGGACAACCTGGACGAACTGGTTCGCGGGAATCGAAATTTTATCTATTATATGGCGTCACCCCCGGGTCTCTACGAGGTGGTCACGACAAACCTGGCTAAACAGGGATTAAACAAGCAAGGCGATGGTGAAGGATGGAAACGAATCGTGTTTGAAAAACCTTATGGAGTTGACCTGGAATCTGCTAGAGCACTCGATGCTCATATTCACCAGTTTTTTAACGAGGAGCAAATCTTTCGCATCGATCATTATCTCGGCAAAGAAACTGTTCAGAATATTTTAGCCTTTCGATTTGCCAATGGTATTTTTGAACCGTTGTGGAATCGAAATTATATTCATCATGTGGAGATTACAGCAGCGGAAAATATTGGTATCGAAGATCGAGGACAATATTACGATTCTGCCGGTGCACTGCGGGATATGGTGCAAAGTCACCTGTTACAGTTAATGTCAATCATTGCCATGGAACCTCCCTCAAAGTTTGAAGCCAGGGCAATTAGAAATGAGAAGTTTAAAGTTTTTGAATCCCTCTGTCCGATTTTACCCGATAATGTCCCCAACCAGGTAGTTCGAGGACAATATATGGAATCCACTATTCGGGGGGAGAAAATTGCAGCCTATCGAAAAGAGAAAAAAGTCGATAAAAAGTCCAAAACAGAAACTTTTGTTGCTATGAAATTATTCATCGATAACTGGCGCTGGGGCGGCGTACCTTTTTATATTCGAACCGGGAAAAGATTACCGACCCGGATCACCGAAGTCGCTATCCATTTCAAAAAGACGCCACACCATCTTTTTACAAGGCAGTACCCCACCCGGTACAATGACAACCAACTGTTTTTTAGAATTCAGCCTGATGAAGGCATTTTGTTAAGATTTGGCATGAAAATGCCCAGCGCTGGATATAATATCAAATCGGTGAATATGGATTTTCATTACAAAGACCTGGGCGAGATCGAATTTCCGGAACCTTATGAGCAATTAGTATTAGACTGTATCAAAGGGGATGCGAGTTTGTTTACCCGTGCCGATGCTGTAGAGGCGTGCTGGGCGCTTGTCAACCCGATCCTGAAAGCCTGGCAGGATAAACCCGAAATCAAGCTCTATGGCTATGTCGCTGGCAGCTGGGGTCCCAAAGAGGCGAATGCATTATTCAAACCAGGCGAAGATTGGCGATATATGAGTAAGGAATTGGTGAATGGGAAGGAATCTGTCGAGTTATAGTCTCTCTCAACTGAAGATAAAAAATTTCAGAAGTTTAAAGGACCTTTGGGGATGCTTTTAAAAAAGCATAATATTAATATTGCCGGTAATTAATCATACGAAGCGGGTTTCATTTTTAGTGACTGAACAGCTACTCCAGGATAGAATGTACTCTCCCTCGTCTTTTTCAACAGTTGGAATGGTTACACTTTTTTACAGACCGGAACCAACTGGTTATTTCGTCAATATTTTAGCGCTTGATAAATCATTATCACCAGTTTGGATCGTTCGGAATCTTTATATTTCCGATAATTCGTGACTAGCAAGAGCGCAATCCATCTCGGCTCGCTTTTGCCTGTGGTCCAACTTCCGCAGCTAATAGCCTGGAATCGCTCGATTCAACCTATGCTGAAATAGACATTCCCGATTCTTTGCGAGCAACGATGTGGGAGTTGAGCAAACTGATGAATCGTCTTCGCGATGGCGGTGTGACGATTGATAATTTCATCCGCGGCAAGCTGGATATTATTGAAGCACATAATCTGCAGATAAATGTAAAATTCCAATCTAGCTTTCTCCCAGGGGATGTGATCAGTTCCAGCGGTATGACCTTTGCCAGAAACGATAATGATGGCAATTATCCCACCCCGGTGGAGCTGGGATTGTTTACTGCCCAAGTTGTCAAGAACGATGTACAATTATTGTGGAAAACTGAATCAGAATCCAATAACTATGGTTTTGAAATGCTCCGCAATGGGCAAAGAATCAGCTTTGTAAAAGGTCATGGGACAACCAGCGAGCCACAAGCTTATTTTTATAACGATCCAGGGTTAAGTGGCGGCAGCTACAATTATGAATTAATTCAAATTGATTTTGATGGTACTCGGGTAAAAATTGGAAGTACTGATATTAATGTGCTAAACAATCCAACAGAATTTTCATTAGCTCAAAACTACCCGAATCCGTTTAATGTGATGACCAAAATTAAATACACGGTTCCAGAAAGAAGTTTTGTATCCATTAAGATTTATACAGTGCTTGGTGAAGAAATAGCCAGGCTTGTTGATGAAGAAAAAGCAGTTGGTGTTTATACCATTGACTTTGATGCCGGTCATCTAGCAAATGGGATTTATTTTTATCGAATGGAAGTTTCTGCATTTAGTCAAATCAGAAAATTTTTGTTGTTGAAATAGTATCCACAAAAAGTGATAAAGTGACCGTCACTTTTTTCCATATCAAATATGCTCCATTTTCCCGTGCAGAAAAAGCAATTTTTCCCTTGAAAATATCTCAGAAGTTGCTTATATTAATTTTTCAAAAAAAATCAAACTAATATAATGACTTTATTGACAAAATCAACACAATCTCGAATTGTTCGTCAACCAGGGATATGAAAGGACTTTAATGTTACCACTTAAACGCAAAGAAAAATTCGACAAATACAGCACTCGAGGCATGGTTTACGCTGGAATTGCCCTGCTGGGAATTGGCTATGAGCTGTTGTTTTCCAGAGAAATTCGTATCTTGCTAATCATCGCTTACTGTTTTGTGATAGCATTTGGAATAATGTACATCTGGTACATTAAGCCTCATGATCAAAAATAAGGTTTTAAAGTATCTTCACTTTTATGTCGTTTATCGAAATCAATTGTAATCCCTATATTATTGATAGAGAGAGATTCCTTCCGAAGGTTCAGAATTTCATAAACTAGGTTTCTTTTAAAACCTGCTTTGTACACCCACGATTGAGGTTTTCACAGCTAAAGAAATTTTTATATTGCTTTCTTCCCAAAAATTTCTTATGTTTAGGAGTTTTATTTTTACCGATTTAGAAATTATTAGGCGCAATTTATATGTCAACAGAACTAATCAGAAATTTTTCAATTGTTGCACACATCGATCATGGAAAATCAACGCTGGCAGATCGGCTGTTGGAGGAAACAGGTACATTCCGAAAAGAAGATATGGTCGATCAGATTCTGGATAGTATGGATCTGGAGCGTGAGCGGGGTATTACCATCAAAGCCCATGCCATTACTATGTCTTACCGGGCTAAGGATAAGAAAACTTACACGCTTAATTTAATCGATACACCTGGGCATGTTGATTTCTCGTACGAAGTATCTCGCAGCCTGGCTGCCTGTGAAGGTGCGCTGCTTGTGGTCGATGCTTCCCAGGGTGTCGAAGCGCAGACCATCAGCAACCTGTATTTGGCGTTAGAAAATAACCTGGAGATTATCCCGGTTATTAATAAAATTGATTTGAAAAGTGCCCAGGTTGATATGGTTAAGCAGCAACTGGTCGAAATTATGGGCATTGATGAAAGCGAGATAATTCTTTGCAGTGCTCGTGAAGGGATCGGAATTTCGGAAGTGCTGGAAGCCATTGTCAATCGAATACCAGCACCCAAAGGTGATCCCAAAGCGCCGCTGCAGGCTTTGATCTTCGACTCCATGTTCAATAGTTATCGCGGTGTAGTGGCTTATGTTCGGATATTCCAGGGAGAAATCAAGACCGATATGCCCATTAAATTTTTCGCGCATAAGAATACTTTTGAAGTGGCAGAAGTCGGCGTTTTAAAATTGAAAAATGTCCCACGAAATTCGTTAACAGTTGGAGAGGTTGGTTATGTCATTGCCGGGGCAAAAGAAGTGAAGGATACTAAGGTCGGCGATACCATTACCTCGGTTACAAATCCTGCTTTAAAACCGCTGCCGGGATATCGCGAGGCAAAACCGATGGTTTTCAGTAGCTTATTTCCGGCTGATAATGACGATTACGAGGATCTTCGTGACGCGCTGGAACGGTTAAAACTGAACGATGCTTCCCTGATTTATGAGCCTGAAAATTCAATAGCGCTCGGTTTCGGATTTCGCTGCGGATTCTTGGGATTGCTTCACATGGAAATAATCCAGGAACGGTTGGAGCGTGAATACCAGTTGAACCTGGTCAATACCATGCCCAGCGTCGCATTTCGGGTGCATAAAACGAATGAGGAAGTCATCATCGTCGATAATCCAGTAAAATTGCCGCCGCCGGGCAACATCAACTTCATCGAAGAGCCATACATTCATGCAAGTATTTTGACACCGACCGAATACATCGGCAACATCATGAAAATCGCTCAAGAACGACGCGGCATCTATAAAAACACTGATTATATCGATCCCACTCGAGTTGATCTTCACTATGAATTTCCCCTGACAGAGATCATTTATGATTTTTATGATAGATTGAAATCGGTAACTAAAGGATACGCCTCATTTGATTATGAATTTGCAGATTATCAGCAAGGCGAATTGATAAAACTCGACATCATGATTAATAAAGAGCCAGTTGATGCGCTATCGATCATCATTCATAAGAATAAGGCTTACGAATGGGGCAGAAAAGTATGTCAAAAGCTGAAAGAATTGATCCCCCGGCAGATGTTTGAAGTGATGATTCAATCGGCAATCGGGAGTAAAATAATTGCTAGGGAAACTATTCGCCCGATCCGAAAAAATGTTACCGCCAAATGCTATGGCGGCGATATCACCCGAAAGCGAAAACTGCTTGAGAGGCAAAAGGAAGGCAAGAAACGAATGAAGCAACTAGGCAGTGTAGAAGTGCCGCAAGAAGCGTTTTTAGCTGTGCTGAAAGTGGACTGAAAAGGTGAAACGTGAAAAGAGGCAAATGTTAAGTATAAGAAAATATCGTCTCACTTTTACCATTTGCCATCTCACATCTCACGTTTCACATCTGAGGTCTCACGTTTGATAATATTCTAAAAGGAGCTAACAATTGATAGAAGCAATTAATCTGTCAAAAAAATACAACGGTCTGCTTGCTGTCGATGATTTAAACCTGCAAGTTCATAAAGAATTATTTGTTTTTCTTGGTCCCAATGGCGCTGGTAAAACCACCACGATTAAAATGATGACCGGGCTTTTAAGACCCACTTCTGGAACAATAAAAATAGAGGGTTATGACCTTATGGAACAACCCACGGAAGCGAAAAAACTTTTTGGATTAGTGCCAGATACGCCAGTGCTTTATGATAAGCTTTCCTTGAGAGAATTTGTCCAGTTCATCGCAAATCTTTATGAAGTAGAAAAAGCAACTTTTAAACGTCGCTTCACTAATTTGATCGATCTCTTCGATCTTGATAGCAGGGTAGACGACCTGATCCAGGATTTCTCACACGGCATGAAACAGAAAGCAATTCTGGCGGCGGCATTGATTCACGATCCCAAAGTGCTATTTTTGGATGAGCCGACCGTGGGGCTTGATCCGAAAAGTGCCCGCAATTTAAAAGACCTGCTTCGAGGCTTAATTGAAAAGGGAACCACTGTTTTCATGTCCACCCATATCCTCGAAATCGCTGAAGTCATGTGTGATCGAGTCGGAATTATTGATAAGGGGAAAATGATTGCCTGTGGAACAATGGAAGAATTGAGATTACAATCCAAACAGCAGGATAAAAGCCTGGAAGAGATTTTTCTTGAGCTCACCGGCGGCAGTGAATATAACGAAGTCCTGAAATATTTAGAGGATAAATAGCTATGAATCTGAAGCATATCCTCCTGCTGTTAAAAGTAAAATTGATGATCCTTATTAATGGGTTTACTAAAGGTCCAGCCAAAAAACGGACACGCAAGCTTGTTGCAGTTGTGGGCGGCGGATTTATTTTCTTTTTTCTATACAAATGGATATTCGAGATATTTTCAACTTTGGCAACCGTTACCATCGTAGGCAGCGGCTTAATCGATAATTTTATCATCATGGCCTTTTTGGGCTTCTTTATTTTTTTAATGATCAGTGGGATCACTGTGTCCATCCATTACCTGTTTATCTCAAGTGACCTGCCGCTGTTGATGGTTTCTCCGTTGTCAAATAACACAATTTTTACGTTTAAGCTTATCGAAGCCATGTTTGCCAATTCAACGTTGTTCTTTTTTATGGGTATTCCTATTTTTATTGCTTATGGAATCATCACCCAGGCACAGTGGTTCTATTATCCGCTGATGTTAATTAATACCATTTTCTTTTTGGCAATCCCAATTTCGATTGCTTTTCTCGGCGCATTATTGATTGTACGAATCATTCCGCCACAGCGAGCCAGGGAATTTATGGCGATTCTATTAGGAATTGCTTCTTTGGGCATCTGGCTGGCTTTGCAGGTCGTTCGAGCATCAATATTCGATCAAAACTCTCCGGATTTCAATCCCGGAACAATGACATCGCTACAGCAGATTTCTCAAAATTTTTTATTTAATTTATTACCCTCAACCTGGGCAGCACGGGCATTGACTGGTTTCGCTCGATCAGATTTAAGACTCATTCTGCTCAATTTTGTACCATTACTATTATTTGTGGCTTGCATTTTCACGATTTGCATTCAACTCAGTAAGAATGCTTTTAAGCAGGGATTTATCAGCAGCGAACAGTCGGTTACGCTGAGACGAAAGAAAAAAAACAAGCAGTCCATGATTGCAGATTTACCGGATACTCAATCGTTGCGTTTTGGTGTTACGGGCTCGGTTTTTGTAAGGGATTTAAAGCTGTTATTCAGGGATACACGGCAATTGGTCAGTATATTGATGTTTGCAGTGATGATGGTAATGTTACCGTTGCTTCACAAACAGAAAGAATTAGATGCTGAATTTGCATCTTATTATCCTTATATTTTTATTTTATTTTTCGGCGCAATTATTTCTGGTTCGATCAGCTCCAGGTTAGTTCCCCTGGAAGGTAAATCCTTTTGGATAACCATGCTGCTTCCACAGCCGCCACTAAAATTGGTGCTTGGTAAGTCTCTGTTAGGATTTGCGATTAGCGTCTTGCTTGCGTGGAGTGCAGTGACGATTATCGGTATTTATTTCCACCATCAGTTGCAAATCGTTATTTTAGCATGTATCGTCACTTTGTGTTACACCAGCGCATTTTCGTCAATCGGAACATTAATCGGCATGTATCTTTCAAAATTTGATTGGGATCATCCCAAAAGAATGTTGAGCCCGGCAAGTGGGTTTATACTATCCATATCAGCCGTCCTGATCGGTGGCATTGTAATTTTCATTTATGTTATTGGTTTTAAAATACAGCTATCTTTAGAGCTTTTGAATATCCTGGCAGTAAGTTTCATTTTCATAATTTCAATTATCATTGTAATAGCCGCTAATTTGGGCGCCTCCAAAAGATTGGAGAAAATGGAGTGGAAGTTTTGATATTTTGAACTCTCAGGATAGGTTTTTAGTATAAAGATAGAATTTGTTGTAAGTTTCATGGAATAGAGGAATAACGGAATCGTGGAATGTTGGAATACTGGGACTCTCAGAGTTGGATGAGATGAAATGAATATCAGAATAACAAGTTATCCAGTTTAGAGTTGACTCACACACGACAAAAGACAATCTATGATTCCATCGTTCCATTTTTCCAACATTCCACTTGAATTTAATTTCTAAATTGTAAATTGTTCGAATCATTATTATAT